>JAEZYN010000041.1 GCA_023419095.1 Bacteroidota bacterium
CTGCTTATTTATTGCAAACTTTTGACCCTGTTACCGGTGATCCAATTACCTCCTATGACGTCGGCGGACAGATCGATCACGCAAGAAACGACTTATTGGTAAAGACGTACGGCAGCCAACTCAAAACCCGCTTTTCACCGGACGTTAATACAGATTTTGAAGTAGGTGTTAAATTTGAAAAGGAAAATCTGAAAGATTTTACCAATGAATGGCAACTCGTAGATTCACTTGGATACAGCACACCGCGCGATTATACTGATCCCGGAACGCTCGATCCGTCTGCATTGCGGCTTCGCTTCCATATCGCAGGTCAGAACCACATTCAGCCGACCCGACTTTCGGGATATGCGCAGTTTTCAAAAAAGCTGTATTGGGGTACAAACCGGGTATTTGTGAATGCCGGTGTTCGTGCGTCACACTGGGATTTCAATGATGAAACCATCTTTTCGCCGCGCGCGCAGTTTGCCATAAAACCGGACTGGGACATGGATATGCTTTTTAAACTTTCAGGCGGAATCTATTATCAGGCTCCATTTTATAAGGAAATTAAAGATTTGGACGGCCAGTTTAATCCAAATATAAAATCTCAGAGATCAATGCAGGTCATCCTTTCAAACGACTATGAATTCCGAATGCTGGACCGACCGTTTAAACTGACCACCGAAGCGTATTACAAAAAAATGGATAATCTGATTCCATATTATCTGGATAATGTCCGCATAAGATATTCCGGAAAAAACAATTCCGAAGGTTATGCTTACGGCGTAGATACACGGCTTTTCGGTGAGTTTGTACCGGGAATAGATTCGTGGATTTCAGCGAGCTACGCCCGTGTATTCGAAAATATCGAAGGTCGTGGCGACATTTCAAGACCTACTGATCCGCGCTTCAGATTTTCAATGTTTTACCAAGATTATATGCCGAAATTCCCGTCAATGCGGGTAAATTTAACACTGACCTACGCCAATGGACTTCCGTCCGGCACACCGATTTCACTGGACGAAAACGGCCGGCCGGATTACACGGCGCCTTATCTTTACCAGCGTACATTGCCTTCTTACAAGCGCGTGGATATCGGTTTGTCTAAAGTTTTCATTGATATGAAAGATAACAAAGTGAACAGCGGTTTCTGGAGTAATTTTAATGAACTGACGCTGGGCGTACAGATATTTAACGCATTCAACATTCAAAACACGGTAGCCAACCAGTGGGTGAACGATGTTTCTTCCGGTTACAATTATCCGGTTCCGGTGCGTATGACCGGGCGTTTTTTCAATGTAAAGCTTGAGTTTAAACTTTAACATTGACATCAAAAAAAATCCTGAAACTAAAATTTCAGGATTTTTTTTGACAGTTTAATATTAAATTAATCTTTTTCGGCATTCAGATCTAAAGTGGTATACAGATCTGAACGGCGGTCGCTCATCGTGCGTACGGCGCCGTAATGGTGCAGTTCTTTAAGTAAGTTTAGATCTACATCTACGATTAATGTAGTTTCAGTATTTGGCGTTGCTTCTCCTTTCACCGCGTTGGACGGGAATGCAAAATCCGAAGGCGTGAAAACAGCGGCCTGGCCATATTGAATATCCATATTATTGACGCCGGGAAGATTACCGACACAACCCGAAATGGCGACGTAACATTCATTTTCAATCGCTCTTGCAGCCGCGCAATGGCGCACGCGAACGTAAGCATTCTGGGTATCTGTGAGGTAAGGAACGAACAGAATTTTCATTCCCTGATCGGCCAAAATACGTGGTAGTTCCGGAAATTCAACATCATAGCAAATCACAAGACCTACTTTTCCGCAGTCGGTATCGATCACTTTTATTTCACTGCCGCCCTTCATTCCGTAGAATTTCTTTTCGTTCGGTGTAATGTGAATCTTGCGGTGTTCATCGATCTTTCCGTCGCGGTGCAGCAAATAACTCACATTGTACAGATCTCCATTTTCTACAAGCGGCATGCTGCCTGCGATGATGTTGATATTGTAGCCTATTGCCAATTCAGAGATCTTGTTTTTAATCTGTTCGGTGAGTTCCGCAAGCTTGAACATACTGTCACGCTCAGAAAGGTGGTTGAATGGTGCGAGCAGCGGCGTGTTAAAGAATTCGGGAAACATGATAAAATCTGATTTATAATCAGCCATCACATTTACAAAAAACTCCACCTGCTCATAAAAGGCATCGATGGTCTTGAAATGACGCATTTGCCACTGAACAAGACCCAGACGAATCACCGAATCCTGCATCGTATTGGGTTTCTTGCTGTAATAAATGTTGTTCCACTGCAGCAGCACCGCATTTTCTTCGGAATGTGAATCTTCCGGCAGATAATTTTTTAGAATTCTTACTGGCAAAAAGTTATTGGCAAGCTGAAAACTCAAAACAGGATCGTAGAGCTCTTTGTTCCGTACTTTCTGGATGTAGGCTCTCGGGGAAAGCTTGTCGCTGTGCAGATGATAATTCGGAATTCTGCCACCTACCATTATTGATTTCAGGTTAAGTGTTTCACAAAGTTCTTTACGCACATCATAAAGCCTGCGTGCAAGCCGAAGTTTTCGGTATTCCGGATCTACAAACACCTCGATGCCGTACAACACATTTCCGGTTTCAGAGTGTGTATTGAAAGTATAATTTCCCGTAATTTCTTTATAAGTATGGTCGTCGCCGTACAATTCGTATTGCACAATAAGTGACAGCGCCACCGCGGCAATCTTGCCGTCCACGGTAATACAAATCTGGCCGTCCCGAAAAATACGGATCAGTTTCTGGATGCTTTTTTTCGACCAGATGTTCTGAGACATGGTCGGGTAGGCTTTCATCATTGTTTCCTTGAGTTCCTCGTAATCCTCGATCGCGAGTTTTCTTATATCTATCTGCATATTATTTTTCTTTAAATTTTTATACCACTAAACCAGAAGAATGATCTTCGGAACTGCCCGTGGCTGATGACAGTACATTAATTTTATTATTCAGTTTCAAAACACCCATGAAAGAAAAAATAAGCGCCTCCTTGAAGTCAATAATTTCCTTTTCCGGTATGATGATTTCGGCGTTGCACATTGCCTGAATTCTTTCTATTAAAAACGCATTATACGTCCCGCCGCCGGTAAATAATACTTTTTTTAAACTGAACTTTTCGAGTGTGTCAGCAATTTGTACGGCAGCATGTTCGGTGAAAGTAGCCAGCAGATCTTCAGGTTTTCCACCTTTAATTTTGCGATCAATATTTTCATGAACCCATTCAATTCCTAAAGACTTTGGCGGGCATGAAGAATAGTAGGGAAGTACATTTAGTGTATTTAAAAGTTCCGGAATTACTTTTCCGCCGCGTGCAATTTCTCCGTTTTCATCATAATTTTTATTTAAATTCTTCGCAAAACGGTTTAAAATAATATTGACGGGACAAATATCAAACGCGATGCGCTTGTCATTTTGTTTAAATGAAATATTTGAGAATCCGCCCAGATTAACACACGAATCGTATTCGCTGAAAAGCAAATCATCACCAATCGGAACCAATGGCGCGCCATTTCCGCCTTTCAGAACATCCTGACTCCGGAAATCGTAAACAACCGGAATATTTATCCACGTTTTTATTGCCCGTCCATCGCCGATCTGCAGCGTAAACTTATTCTGAGGCTGGTGGAAAACCGTGTGTCCGTGCGAAGCAATTACATCCACATCGGTCAGTTGATACTTTTGAATAAATATTGAAACCTGCTCGCCGAGATAATATCCATATTCGGAGTCTAAGGCCAAAAGCTGTTCGGGACCAAGTTGTGTTGCGGTACGTAGTTTCGTTTCCCAGTCCGGGCTGTAGCTCACAGTTTCGGCCTGAAGAATGCGGAATTTCCAGCTTTCGCCAACGGATTGAAAGCGGACGAAGCAGATATCCAATCCGTCAAGGCTGGTGCCTGACATCAGTCCAATTGCATTAAATTCCATCAAATAAAAACCATTTGACGCGAATTTACAAAATATTATTGGCCCTGTTCCGGGATTTTCTGCGCGCTTATATTACCCGAATTGTTGAAAAAGGTATATTCGCTGAAATCATCCTTCGCCTTCATTCCGTTGGCGCCGACAAGCGTTGAACCGTCTTTGTCAGTTACATAAACGGTGTCGGAAGTATAAATCAGCCGTTTGTTCTGATCCCAGTAAACAGACTGCATTGCGAACATCTGATTTTCGTTCGTGGTAATTCTCACATTGCCTTTGGCTTCGTAAAACTTCTTCTTTTCGTTAAACTTAGCGTATTTCGCGACAATCTTTCCGGGAACATCTGGTTTTTTCTTATCATAGAAAAGAATATTGATACCTTTTCTGGCTACGATATACGGCGAATCAATGTACTCGTATTTTTCAATCAGTGGCGCGGTAGCGCGGAGTTTGACCATACCGGAATCGCGCTGCACAATATTGGCTCGGTTTATAATCTGCGAAGGGAAGTTGCTGTTGTTATTTTGGTTCACCTTTGTAAGATCTTCCTCGCAAGAATTTAAAGCAAAAAATATAGCACAACCGAAAAGGCCTGCTATATTTAAACGAAATATTTTGTTCTGAAAGATCATTTCTTAATCATAAAGACGTTTTTGGAACCACTTATCGGCGAAATTCAGACCAATACGTAAATTCACAAAGTTTTGACGGATCAGATTATTCTCCAAAGTTCCTCTTTTACCTATCTCTAAGCCTACATCAATACCGCTGAGGCGGTTCGCACTCCGGTTTTCAAACGGAAGCGTTAGCCCGCCTGTAATTGCAAACTGGTCAATATCAGTACCGTTAAACGAGAGATTTCCTTTTTCATAATAGGCACCGTAGCGATACGTCACGCGCGAAAAATAACTCCGGAAGTTATTGAAGTTAGGTATATACCAACCACCGGCCGCGATTTTGTAAGAATTCTGGTTTTCAAAAGGCTGGCCAAGAAACTGAATCGTTTCACCTTTTTTATAATCGAACTGGGTTCCTAAAAACCATTTTGCATCCCGACCGTATCCGGCACCGAGTGAAAATTCCATCGGAATCAGGTTTTTATCACTACTGAACTGCTCGTCAATAACACTGATGTTAGTCTTCGCAGAGTTTGAATTATAAAAATACGTGCTGTTCATATAGCTGGTTTCCATCTCACCGGTGTTCCCGAAAGTGTAAGTGGCGCCCAGCGTTAGTTTACGGTCAAGACCATATTTTTTTTGATAGGCTGTACCCAGCGTGAAATTGAATGTCGTCACTTTATTTCTGGTTTCATAGCCATTGATGAGTTCCGCATTGCTATACGTAAGCTCATTGATATCAAACAGATTACCAAAGTAGAAGTTTGTTCTTGCGCCCAAAGCAAATTCCGGCGTTATCTGGTAGGCGAGTGCGGCCTGCACCGTGCTTATTGTACCTTCACCACGGAAAAGATTGGCTTCTGTAACACCGTCTTCAACGTTTTGCACCAGAACAGAATATTTTTTGGAGCTGTAAGGCTGATAACCCAAACCAAACTTAACTTTTGGCGCGAGTGGAAAAGCAATTGAAATATTGGAAAGGTAAGTAGAGTGCTTATTCACACTCATATTATCGTAGTTGGACTTGAAAAAATTATTTTCGTTCGTAGCTTCAACTTTAATGCTGGTAAGATCAAGATTTCTGTTGGCAGCGGGATTGTTAAAATTAAAATTATTATTAAAGTCCCAAATATAAGCTGTGGAAATACCGCCCATCGCATTTACATCCGTCGTATTGTCATACTTCACATCTCCAATTCCGAAGGCGGCGTACGGTGAATTACCAATTGTTTGCGCGCTGGCGAAAAATGCCGCGACGACCATTGGCAACACAAAAAATTTTTTCATTCTTTATTTTTAAAAATAATGCGCAAATATCTTAATTATTACTGAATTGAAGAAATTTTGCGCAGGTTAAAGTTTGTTAAGTAAAAGCCGCGATTTCCACTTACAGCAAAGCAAAATATTTAAAAATTGCTGTTCATTTAAACTTAAATACAGATTTAAATTGCAAATTTAGATCCGGCAACGAACACCTAACAGTTTTGCCCCCAAAATTAATATCTTTGGC
>JAEZYN010000056.1 GCA_023419095.1 Bacteroidota bacterium
CATTTAACTCATTAAGCAAAAATGCTTTGTAGTCATTTTCCTTATTTCCTTCGGCAAGCTGTTGCTTTGCCAGGCTAAGCTCACGGCTTATTTTTTTAAATTCAGCAAAATGATTTTGGTATTTTGAAATTAGGTTTTTGTTGCCTGAAAGTCCGTCAATGATCCGGAACTGATATTCTTCACTAAACAGGTTTGAAGTTTCAAACTGGGAATGGATATCAATCAGATTTGCTGACAGGTTCCGAAGAATGTCCAGCGTCAACGGCACGTCATTTACAAAGGCCCGCGACTTACCATTAGGCAACACTTCGCGTCGGATGATCGTGTGTTTATCGAAATCGAGGTCGTATTCTTCGAAGAAAGGTTTTAAATTTTCGCCCACTTCGAACTCGGCTTCCACTACACTTTTAGTCTCGCTGTTCTGAAGTGATTTCAGGTCGGCACGTTCACCCAAAATCAAACGCAAAGCGCCCAAAATAATAGATTTACCCGCGCCTGTTTCACCCGTGATGACCTGTAAACCGTTGTTTAAAGTAATCTCCAGAGAGTCAATAAGCGCGAAATTTTGAATAAAAATTCTGGAAAGCATAGATCTAATAGCAGTTTTGCCGATGTTTTTGCGTGAAGTGAACGCAAATTTAAGGAAATTTAAAAGAGTTGCGCCCATCCGCCAGCGGCAGACGCTATTTCCACTTATTCCATTTACTGTCGATTTCGCGCGGAGCGAGGATGACGAAAAGCGCTTTCAGATCCGCCATATTTATGTTGGCATTGTTTCCGTTGCTGAAAATATCGAAAATTTCCTGCTTTTTAGTATCAATGAAGATGTTCACCGGATAGTTCATCTGGAAATTATTCTCGTAATTTTTAAGCTGCAGCAGCGCGTCAGCCACGATTTTCCTGCCCGAACTCTGGTCCTGCTTGCCCATATTGTCAAGACCGGCGCGGTGATACGTATAGAAAATATTTCGCAGTGTATTCTGTTCCGGTTTCAGGATATTGTCAATCAATGCGCCGCGTGTCCGCGTTCCATCCATCACAGACCAACCGCTAAAGTTCTGGTTTTGTGAATTATTGCTGATTTTTTGGGCTTTCTCAAACCACTGCTGTCCGCCACGAACCTGGAAGCTGTCAGCATCATAACCTAAGATCGTGTAAACATAAAAGCTCACCACATCAATCAGGTTTTTGCCGGAAAACTGTCTTTCATTAAAAACTAAATTTTCATTTTCCGTATAATCAAAACCGAAATTGGTATCATTAATATTAAGCAAAGGCGTCTCATACGTGGTGTTGAACACGGGCCGCACGGCCTGCACCACGATGCTGCCTTTGAAACTGCCGCTTCCGCTGCGCTCTGAAAGCACTATAGCAAAGTTGCATTTGATCTTTTCGAAATTCTGCAGTTTCTTGCCCGTCCAACTGGTATTGTTGATGAAATCGCGCAGGTTTTTTTCTAAAGTCTTGTAAACCTGCGTATTGCTGCCGCCCAATTGCTGCGCGTTTACCTGCACATTGGCGAGCAATTCCTGCGCTGAACTAAGTTGAAAAGCAAATATCGCGATGAATATGGTAAATAATTTTTTCATAGTAAGATTTCTAAAACGGAAAAATAGTCTAATTATTTGACAGACGCATTTCGATGGCATCCAGGATGTCTTTAGCCACTTCGTTTTTAGTTTTTTGTGGAAAAACGAGTTCTTCGGTTTTGGTTATTATTTTTATTTTGTTCGTGTCGCCACCGAAGCCCGCGCCTTCGTCCCGAAGTGAATTCAAAACAATCATATCAAGGTTTTTCTTTAAGAGTTTAGCCTTGGCATTTTCTTCTTCATTCTGGGTTTCAAGTGCGAAACCGACCATAAACTGATGGTTTTTCTGGTCCCCGAGCGTCTTCAGTATATCCGGATTTTTTACGAGTTCAATCGTTAATGAATCTTCGCTTTTTTTAATTTTTTCAGTCGCGATATTTTTGGGGGCATAATCCGCTACAGCAGCGCTCGCGATGAGGATGTCTGTTTCGTCAAAATATTTTAATGCGGTACCCAGCATCTCGCGCGCTGATGTAATTTTTTGAAAGTTAATGTTTTCGTGGACAGTACTGAGATTTGTAGGTCCTGAAATTAAAATCACATTCGCGCCGCGCTGCGCAGCTGCTTCCGCAAGTGCAAAACCCATTTTTCCCGACGAATAGTTTCCGATAAAACGCACAGGATCAATAGCTTCGTAAGTTGGACCGGCCGTAACTAAAACCGTTTTACCCGCCAAGCTTTTAGACGCATTAAAAAATCCTTCGATGTGGCTGACAATCGTTTCAGGTTCGGCCATACGTCCCTGGCCATGGAGACCGCTGGCGAGTTCGCCAGTTTCTGCCGGAATGATGATGTGGCCGAAATCTTCCGCAAGTTCAAGATTTTGTTTTGTTGATGGATGAACGTACATATCCAGATCCATCGCCGGCGCAATGAAAACCGGACATTTCGCCGACATGTAGGTGGCCAGCACAAGATTATCACAGAGTCCATGCACCATCTTACCCAACGTATTTGCGGTACACGGCGCGATCAGCAAGACATCGGCCCAAAGCGCGAATTCAACATGGTTATTCCAGGTTCCGTTTTCAGAATAAAAATCAGAATAAACCGGATTTTTAGAAAGCGTGGAAAGCGTGAGTTTAGAGACAAAATTTACGGCTGGAGGTGTCATCAGCACCTGTACTTCCGCACCTTTTTTTACCAGATTCCGGATGAGAATATTGATTTTGTAGGCCGCAATGCCGCCCGAAACGCAAATGAGAATCTTTTTTCCCTGAATGGCCATATTGTATTTTCTTCGCTGAACGAATTTAGTTAAAATTTGAGAAACCCTCCGCCGGATTTGACGTAAAAAAACCACAGCTAGCGCATTGCTCTGTGGTTTGTCTTATTTGGGAAGATATATCTTAGTTCGTTTTCTCGTCTGTGTGACGGAAGTAAATCTCCCCGTCCAGCCACTCACGAATTGCGATGGAAGTTGGCTTTGGCAGTTTTTCGTAATGCTTTGAAATCTCGATCTGTTCGCGGTTTTCAAAAACTTCCTCAAGTGTTGAGTTATGCACCGCAAATTCATCCAGTTTGTTGTGAAGTTCAGAGCGGATTTCAGCATTGACCTGCTCGGCTCTTTTGCCCATAATCACAATGGCTTCGTAGATTGAACCCACATTTTCCTCAATTTTATCTCTATCGTACGTTATCGTACTCAGTTCGGCTTTAGAATCTTTAGCGCTCATTTTCAGTAGATTGGTGTTAATTAAAGTTTGCAAATATACGGCTTATTTCCGAATATTGAAAGTGGCCGCAGGCGGCGGTGTTGCCTGCACAGCACTATCACGCGCAATCTGCTGCGCTTTTTTCTCTGCCTGTTGCTGGTCGCGTTCGGCATTCTGTCTCGCTTCCTCTGCCTGCTGGCGGTCCTGTAATTCTTTCTTGCGCGTTTCTACACGCTGTTCCAGTTCAAGAAATGCTTCTCTTTCCTTCAAAAGTTTTGCGCGTAAATCTGCAGCGGTTTTTCCGTTTTCTGAACCGGCATAATCTCTTTCAACCTGCTTTGTGTAAGCAATTGCATTTTCGATCCGGTCTTTTTTTAGATCGTAAACAGAATTCACAGCCAACTCATATTTTGATCTTAAAATATACTCATGAATTTTAGGCGCCAACTTCGTACTAGGATAATCGTAAAGCACATTTTCAAATGCTACACTTGCCGCTTTATGATCGGCCATTTTGTAGTATTGACGCGCATTTTCATATGCTTTGAACTCCAGTTTGTACGTCAGTTCATCAATAAGCGTGTTGATGTTTTTCGACTTTTCAGAATTCGGATAGTTGTTCAGAAAGTTTTGTAACTCATTGATGGCAAGTTCGGTACTTGTCTGGTCGAGGTTGTAATCCATCGAACCTTCGTAAAAGCACAGCGCCGACATATACGCAGCGTCTTCAGCGCGCGGATCCTGCGGAAATGTTACCGAAAAGTTCTTAAACTGATGCCCTGCAAGTTTGTAATTTTTGTCGTAATAATTGGCGTAAGCCGAGTTGTAAACCACAGTGGGTGCGTCATCGGTCCCGGCCACGAGATTCGAAAGTCTTTCGTACAGCGCCAAGGCGTTTGTCCACTTTTTATTTTCGAAATTCTCGTTTGCTACTTTTAAGATATAGTCTTTATCAGCACTTTTCATGGCCAGTTCCTGCTGGCGGTTGCAGGCTGAGATTGCAAAAAACGCAACCAGAACTATCAAATATTTTCTCATAAACCTATCCCGGCAGAAAAAAAATTAAGGTTTCTGCGCTTCAGTCTGCAAAAATAGATTTTTTTTGCCAATTGATTTTTATTTAAGATTATTTAACTTAAAAGTATTAAACCTCATCAATATTTTAAATTTTTCCTACCTTGTTTTATAGCCCAAAAGTGCAAAAACAGCCACTAGAAGATTCGCCAGCATCTTCGATTCGGCATTTTTCAGATAGTCTTCCTCTTTCTCCGGCAGATATATTTCATAAAAATTTTTGTTTCGTATAACAAACAGCGACGAGCCTAAAATAATGGTGAGAATGTCTTCCGCTTTCGGCGCGTACGTGAAAACTCCGCTGGCGACGCCTTTTTTCACCACATCATCAATTTTAGCGGTGAAAGTGGTGTAGAAATCGAGTAGATCATCTTTCAGGTGTTCGGTATGCCGAAGTTCCTGTGTTACAAAACCGTGGAAATAATTGTATTTAAATAACTGGCTTACAACATGTTTTACAAGCTCTTTCATTTGAACTTCGGGTTTTGCATCTTTGATTCCCTCGGCAAATTCGGCAAAAGTTTCACGGGTTTTTTGTACGCGATATCGGTACAGATAAGACATCATTTTCTCTTTGGACCCGAAGTAATACGAAATCATGGCCACATTGATGTTAGCCTGTGAAGAAATATCGCGGATCGAAGTTCCCTCAAAACCTTTTTTGGCGATCAACTTCTCAGCGACATCCAAAATATGTATCTGTTTATCCGAAAATTTCTTTTTCATTTTTGTATTTTTAGTAAAGTTAAAAATTTTAACTTAAAAAATCAAACAAATGTTTAATAATCGGAGTTAATTAAATTAATGCACTATTTCGATTTTCATCACCACAATTTCAGTTCAAATTCTGGAATTTATAACCTGAAATTTACAGATTCGCTGCCGGAAGGTTATTTCTCAGCGGGTATCCATCCTGACTCAACAAGCAAAAATCTGGATCTCCAACTTGAGTGGCTCGCGGATGCAGCGGCGAACAACAGATGTGTCGCCATCGGAGAATGCGGCCTGGATGCCCGGTATGATAATTTCAGTTTGCAGATGGAAGTCTTTAAAAACCAAATCAGTCTTGCCAATAAAATCCGGAAACCGCTGATTATTCACTGCGTCAAAAGTTTTCCGGAAATCATCGAAATGTCGCGTAAGGCTGAAGTTCCGGTTATAATTCATGGTTTCAATAAACGCAAAACGATTGGCGATGCACTTCTTCAGCGACACTTTATGCTAAGTTTTGGCAAATCACTTCTGTATAATGTAAATTTGCAAACCTTTTTTAAAGAAATTCCGCCGGACCGATTCTTTATTGAGACAGATTCAGCCAAGGTTGAAATCGAAGATCTTTATCTGAAAGCGGCGGAACTAAAAAAAGTGACTGTTGAAGAATTAAACCTTCAGATCACTGAGAATTTAAAATCGATAAATTTCCCTTTTGAAAATGGATAAAAACTGGTTAGAACGCACCGAACTTTTGGTGAAAGAGCACGGAATTGCAAAACTGAAGTGCGCAAACCTGCTGGTAGTGGGACTTGGCGGCGTAGGTTCTTTCGCTGCGGAATTCCTGGCCCGGGCTGGAGTGGGAAAACTCACCATCGTTGATGGCGATACTGTAGATCTGACCAATATTAACAGGCAATTGCCGGCGCTTCACTCCACTGTTGGACAAAGTAAGGTAGAACTTGTGGCACAGCGTCTGCGGGACATCAATCCGGAAATAGAACTGACGGAAATAAACGAATTTCTTACGCCAGAAAAAATGGAAGCAGTAATTGGAGACGACACATTCGATTATGTGCTGGACTGCATCGACAGCGTGACGCCGAAGATTGAACTGATAAAAGCCGCCAAACGCAAACGCATAAAAGTCGTAAGCTGTATGGGTGCCGGCGGAAAAATAAATCCGGCAAAAGTGATGGTGCGAGACATCAGCAAAACCTACAACTGTTTTCTCGCGCGTCAGGTTCGTAAACGCCTGAAAGCGGATAAAATCGACAAAGGCGTGCGCTGCGTATTTTCGAATGAAATTCAGGACGAAGAAAGTCTGAAAATGACCGACGGAAGTAATTATAAACGTTCGTTTTACGGGACTATCAGCTACATTCCGGCTATTTTTGGGCTGTACGCCGCCGCGGAAGTAATCAATTATCTTATTGAAAAAAATACCGAACCGTCACCCAATTCAGATTTAAAAAAATAAAAGCAGCCATTATATTTAAACTTTGGATTACAAATATTCCGCATCTCAAAAACTGAAGCAAAAACGCCAGATCGATTTGCTTTTTGCCAAAGGAAAATGGACCTCCTGCGGAAATCTGCGCGTTATCACACTTGATCTGAACAAAAAACCACAGGAAGGTTTTGAAATTTCGGGTGCGAAAACGGGTGTTTCGGTTTCAAAAAAGCTGTTCAAAAAAGCTGTTGACAGAAACCGTGTGAAACGCCTGCTGCGCGAAGTTTACCGGCATCACAAACCCGCGTTTGCGGCACGGTTTGGCAATCATTCTTTAGCCATGATTTTCTGGATTTCAAAAGAAATGCCGCCTGATTTCAGTTCGGTGGAAAAAAATTTCCTAAAGCTTTGTAAACCAAAAAATTAGAAAGATCCGAATATAATTTATTTGTAAATTTGTTTGGACAGCTTTCCTTTAAAATCTTAAAAAATGTTCAGCGACGCATCATTTCTCCCATACATCATCAGCGCCTTTATCGGCATTGGTCTGGCGGCAGCGACCGGGTTCCGAATTTTCATGCCGATGTTCGCGGTAAGTCTTGCCTCCTACCTAGGCTGGATTCCAATGAATGAAAGTTTTGACTGGCTCACAGGTTTGCCGACCCTGATCGCGACGGGAATTGCGATGATCGCGGAGATTCTTGCCTATTATATTCCGTTTATCGATCATTTGCTGGACACATTATCTGTACCGCTCGCTACCATAGCGGGTTCGGTGATGTTTGCGAGTCAGTTTGCTGATATTGGGACATTTCCGCAGTGGGCTCTGGCTCTGATTGCCGGTGGCGGCACGGCGGCCGCGATAAGTTCCGGTTTTGCAGGCACACGTGCGACATCCACTGCTACTACAGGCGGTTTGGGAAATTCTGTAGTTGCTACCACCGAGACGGCAGGTGCGGGCGTGATGTCATTTTTGGCTTTGGCAGCGCCGGTAATCGCGTTTATTGTGGTGATCGCGCTCTTAATTACCATTTTTGTTTTCGGACGAAAGCTGTGGCGGAAGATTAAAACTTTCCGGCAGCAAAATGATACGAAAATTATAGATGTAGAAGCTGTAGAGCGCCGAAATATTGAGCGCTAGCTATTTTTTCTTTAAGACAACGCATTTATTTTTGAAAAAACATTTTCGCGGCCACGGCTACGAGCAGTATTGCGAAAATTTTACGAAGCATTTCCTGTGAAAGCGTGATCGCCGTCTTGCTGCCCAGATAACTTCCCAAAACAAATCCAACACATAGAAGCAATGTGGTTTTCAGATCTACATTTCCGGTTTTGTAATAGTTTAAAACCCCTAAAATCCCAACCGGAAAAATAAGCAAAGCCAGCGTGGTTCCCTGCGCGCGGTGTTGCGTGAACCCAAACAGCAGTACCAAAACGGGCACCATCACAATTCCTCCTCCAATGCCTACTAAGCCGCTGAGATAACCGGCTAAGACGCCCAAAAGCATCAGGCCAACAATTATAGTAATGTCCATCTTCTTCAATTTTTTGGAATTTTTTTTATGGCTATCGGTTCTGGCGCAACTCTTTAATCAGCTTAATCTGTTCGGCAAAATGAGATTTTTTATCCGGATATTTTTCGGTGAGTGTTTCATATGCCTTTATCGCCTTGGCGTACAACTTCTGATCCATGTAAAGTTTCGCGAGCGTTTCCGTCATCAGGTGCGAAATATTGTCGCCGCGGTCTTTCACCACAAAATCTGTTTCCTCTTTCAGTTTCGAGATCTTGGGTTCTTTTACAATAAAGTTTTCAATCACTTTATTTTTTTCCTCCTCTTTTGAAACCTGTGGTGTTTCCGGTGTCCGCTCTATTTTCAACCACTTTTGCCAGGTATTGATAAAGACCGGCACATTGCTGGCTTCCTCGGTTTCCTGAGAATCGATGTGGTCTTTGATGTCGCGAATCAGCTCATCAGCAGCTTCGGTTTCCAATGAAGTAACTTCCTGCGTAAAAAATGAAATATTAAAAGCGGAATCGGTTGCAGCGGGCTCCGAAACCTGCTTTTCGGTTTCAATTAGCGTTGTTTTTTTAAGCTCTTCAGACTCTTTTTCTGTTTTTTTAATGAGTGCGTCAGGTGTATTACCGGAAAAATTCATCGGCTGCCAACCAGAAGGTGATGTATTTTCGTTAGCAGAATGTATTTTTGGGACTTCAGCTGTATCGCTTTCAGTTTTGGAAGTCTCTTTCTCAGGCTCAGTAATATCAGGTTCATCAGTTTGCAGTTTTTCCTTGTCAGCATCTTTAACTTCAAATTCCTGAACTTCCGCGAAATCCAAACCCTTATCAGCCACCGTTTCACTTTCTGCTTCGCTACTTCGGCGGCGCTTTTTCATTTTCTCCTCTACTTCAGCAATAAGTCTCTGCATTTCGAGCTCATGTTTTGTCGGTAAAGGTTCCGCAACAGGCTTGTTGACCGAAGAAACGGGTGAAGCAGAAATTTTTACTTCAGGCAAAAATTCGGCTGTTCCAAGAAAATTAAGTGATGTATCGACAACATTAGGTTCGGGTTTTAGCTTTTTCTCTGTTTCCTGCGGACTGTTTTTAATTTGTTTCTTCACTTCCGATGACTCATCTTCGTCTGCAGAATATTCCGGAACGTCAGGACTGGAAGCAATTTCCGCAGCTTCAGGTTCTGAAAGTGGAATCTCCTGATTTAAAATCTTTTCTTCATCAACCGCTTTATTTTCAGCAGGCTGTGTTACAATCACGCCGCTTTCTTTGGTTTGCTCAAGATCGATCGTGACCTGTTCACGCTCAAGGAAGTCTTCTTCACCTTCAAATAAAATCCGGTTCAGCTCACCGTTTACGCGAACCTCTTTTGGCGCGGGACGTTCTTCGGAAACTATTTCTGTAAATACATTCGTCGCCTCATTCGGCACAGCTACTGTTTCTTCAGTAAATGTTTCAACAGGCACCGCGATGTTAGATTTAGGCGTGGAATTCCGGTTAATAAACTGGTAGATATTCTTTTTATCCGTGGTGTAGGCAGCAGTTTCTGAAAGAACTTCGGAATAATTATCAGGATTCAGCTTATGCGTTCCGTATAGATATAACGCCCTGATACTTTGTGCATAAGGTTTGTTTTCAATTTCCGAGTGCAGCAACTTTAAATCGCTTTGCGCCATCAGATCCGGGTTATTTATCAGTTCTAAAATTCTTCCGTTCATTTTTACCAGTTCGCGACGATGTCGTTAAAAATTTTATTGATAATTCTCTCATTCACCACCTTTACCTGCGAGGCTTCTATCGCATTGATGTCTAGATCACTGCTGAAGACTGCCTCATCCGAATAGGTGCGGTCGAAACTTTTTTCGGGTTCAATTTTATTTTCGTAATGAATATTCACCGTGATTGTCAGTTTGTTCTGCGCTGCCTGAATGTTTCCGCCAGGCGCATTCACCGCAGAAGAAATCGTCGTCGGTGTAATGGCATAATCTGTTATTTCACCTTCGATCAGGATATCCGGATTTTCAGCCGCACCTTTCAGTGTAGTGCGCTGCAGAAATCTGTTCTGGATATCGGTGGAAAACTGTTGCGCCAGATTAGGGTTCATCAGCGCAGCATTATTAGGAAAATCCCGGATAAGAATGGTTTGTGTTTCCGGACTGAGGGATGAGCCGGTGAACGAGTAACATCCCTGCAAAATCAGCATAGACATCATCATCAGAGATGCAAGGATGGAGTTTTTATTTAATGTAAATCCGTTCTTCATTATTAATCTTCCAGATTGTACTGTTTAATTTTCCGGTAAAGTGTGCGCTGTGAAATGCCAAGTTCATCCGCGGCTTTGTTTCGGCGGCCGTTATACTTTTCAAGCGCTTTTACGATGAGTTCACGCTCATTATTCTGCAGCGAAAGCGAACTCTGTTTGGTTTCTTCAATTTCGATATCTTCTACCTCGCCATAATCGTCGCCGGTATCCGCCATGATGTTCTGATTCGGGAACTGACCGGCTGAATTTTCGAAATATAGCAGTGAATTGGCATTCTGACCTGAACTTTCAGGTGTAAAAACGCGGTTGATCAGGTTTTTCTCCTGATGGCTTAAATCACTATTACCGCGGTTTTTAATAAGTTCAGACGTTAACGATTTTAAATCATTAATATCATTTCGCATGTCAAAAAGTATTTTGTACATGATCTCACGTTCTGAACCGAAATCCTGGCTGGAGCTGCTTCCGGAATGTTTTTGGACAACGGCAGGCAGATTATTGTGTTGTGGAATGTACTCGGCGAGTTTCATTGCGTTTACTGAACGGTTTTGCTCAACTACCGTCATTTGTTCCACAAGATTCCGAAGCTGTCGGACGTTGCCCGGAAACGGATATTTTTCGAGATAATTCACCGCATCATCTGTCAGAACAAGTTCCGGCATGCGGTATTTTTCAGCAAAATCAATCGCAAATTTTCGGAAAAGTAAATGGATGTCGCCTTTACGTTCGCGCAGCGGCGGCATGTCGATTTGTACCGTATTCAAACGGTAGTACAGATCCTCGCGAAACCGGCCGTCTTCGATAGCATTCAGCATATTTACATTGGTAGCGGCCACAATTCGTACGTTGGTTTTCTGAATTTGTGAAGAACCGACCTTCATGAATTCGCCGCTTTCCAAAACCCGCAACAGGCGCACCTGCGTTTGCAAGGGCAGCTCACCTACTTCATCCAAAAAAATCGTTCCACCGTCGGCGACTTCAAAATAACCTTTTCGCGTGGAAGTTGCGCCTGTAAATGCACCTTTTTCGTGACCGAAAAGTTCAGAATCAATCGTCCCTTCCGGAATGGCGCCACAGTTGACGACAATGTATGGCTGGTGCTTCCGGCGCGATTCGCTGTGAATAATTTTCGGAATAAATTCTTTTCCAACACCCGATTCGCCCATGACCAAAACCGAAATATCGGTCGGGGCAACCTGTATCGACTTTTCAAGTGCGCGGTTCAGCGCCGGATAATTTCCGATGATGCCGAACCGTGCTTTTAAAGATTGTAAATCTGCCATTTCTTTGTGATTTTTATATCAGGAAAATC
>JAEZYN010000009.1 GCA_023419095.1 Bacteroidota bacterium
TCACCATGGTATCCGCAAAAAGAGCGTAAAACTTTACCGTTTCTATGTTGGTGATATTTATCTGCGTTGAAATATGCACTTCCATACCGATTTGGCGGGCATATGCAATTACCGCCTGATCCATGGCGATCACCGCGGTAAGATTTGCTTCTTTAGCTTTGTCTAAAAGCGTTTTAATGATCGATAAATCATGATCGTAAATTATTGTATTGAGCGTGAGATAAGTCCGTACGCCTTTTGCGGAACAGCGTCGTGAAATCTCAGGAAGATCGTCGATGGTAAAATTCATCGAAGCACGCGCTCTCATATTCAGTTGATCTATGCCAAAGTAAATGGAATCTGCGCCATTATCGAGGGCGGCCTGCATGGACGTAAAATCGCCTGCGGGCGCCATTAGTTCTATTTTTCCAGATGCCGTCATATCCTATCCTATAATTTTAAATAATTTATCGGACAAACGAACTCTGAACGGAACCTCAAACGTAATCTGATCACCAGCTTCACCTGTTTCACACGGATTTCCGTTTGCAAATATTTCGTTTAACTCAATCTCCTGTTCACCGGTAGTTGGGCCTGAAATCAAGACCTTGTCGCCCGTTGAGAGGCGCCCGTTTTCAAGAATAAACTGTGCAATACCCGATTTTGTGAAATAATGTTCGGCTTTGCCTACAAAAACTTTTTTTACGGCAATCTTCCGGCGGATATTCTTCGTATTTGCTTTTGCCAGCGGCTGATCGGGTAAATCGCCGGATTTTTTAAATTTGAGCGCTTCAGATTTACCTTTTTTAAATATTTTATTCCCTACCTGCAGCCCTTTCCGAAGTTTCAACTGTTCTTCGACCGGCAAGTGAATGATTTCCTGACATTCAACGGAGCAGCAGTTTTCCATCGCCGCTTTACATTCATCACATTGGATGAAAAGCAGATGACAGGCATCGTTGAAACAATTCGTATGGTTGTCGCACGGTTTGCCGCACTGGTGACACTGCGACACGATATCATCAGTAATTCTTTCACCCAATCTGTGATCGAACACGAAGTTTTTACCGATAAACTTGCTCTCGATATTCTCTTCTTTTATCTGCCGGGCATATTCTATAATCCCGCCTTCCAGCTGGAAAACATTCTTAAATCCCTGATGCTTGAAGTAAGCACTGGCTTTCTCACACCGGATGCCGCCTGTACAGTACATCAGCAGGTTTTTATCTTCCTTGAAATCCTGCAGTTGGTCATTAATGATGGGCAAACTCTCGCGGAAAGTCTCTACATCGGGCGTAATCGCTCCTTTAAAATGGCCGACTTCGCTTTCGTAATGATTCCTGAAATCGACAACAATGGTGTTCGGATCTTCGAGTAAATTATTAAATTCTTTGGCTTTAAGATGAACTCCTTTATTGGTAACGTCGAAAGTTTCGTCATTTAAACCGTCTGCAACGATCTTATTTCTTACTTTAATAGTAAGTTTTAGAAAAGAGTGGTTGTCCTGCTCTACCGCGACATTCAGGCGGATGCCTTTCATGAAATCATACACTTCCAGCGTTTCGCGGAAAGCTTCGAAATGATCAGCCGGAACACTCATCTGAGCATTAATGCCTTCATGAGCCACGTAGATACGGCCCAGCGCATCAAGGGCATTCCAGGCTATAAATAATTCGTCGCGAAATTTTCTGGGATCTGAGATTTTGGCGTACGCATAGAAAGACAACGTAAGACGTTGCTTGCCGGCTTCATCTATAAGCTGGGCTCTTTCTTCTGCGCTTAAAGTGTTGTACAGTTGCATGCTATAAACGGTTTAAGTGAGAAAAATATGGGTGCAAAGATAAGGAAATTTGAAAACGTGGAAATTTCAAATTTGAAAATGTGGGAATGTCAAAATTTGAAAATATGGGAATTTGAGGATATAGATTTTGCGTTTTATAACAAGGTCACATCGCGGTAGTACATAAAAAAACCGTGAAATCCGTGAAATCTGTGCGCAATAAACCATTAGATACACAAGGAAGTGCACCCAAGAACGCAAGATTCAGCCGCAATAATTAAAAATTACTATAAATGTGCTTCAGAATATTTCTGTCCTCTTCTCTGAAAGGAACTTTTCTGCGCGCCATCGCCAATTCGGCAACTTCGTAGGCTTTTTCGAGTTTGAATTTTTCATCGCCTTTCATTCCACCCCATGAGAAACTTTCGATTAGGTTTGGTGGAAATCCGCTTTTGAAAACATTCGCAGCAACACCAACAACGGTTCCCGTATTGAATTGCGTGTTAATAGCTGTTTTGGAATGATCGCCCATAACAAGACCGGCAAACTGAAGTCCCGTATTCGCATATTTCTTTGTACGGTAGTTCCACAGTTTTACCTGCGCGTAATTGTTTTTAAGATTTGAAGAATTGGTATCAGCGCCCAGATTACACCATTCACCGATCACCGAATTGCCAACGAAACCATCGTGCCCTTTATTTGTATATCCGAAAATCACGATATTATTTACTTCGCCGCCAACTTTCGAGTACGGACCTACTGTGGTAGCGCCATAAATTTTAGCGCCAAGATTAAACTTTGATTCCTCGCACAGCGCGATCGGTCCGCGGAGATTACAGCCTTCCATCACCTCCGCATTTTTACCGATATAGATTTTTCCGGTGCGCGTGTTCAGCGTTGAAAATTCTATACTGGCCCCTTCTTCAATAAACAGATCTTCTGTCTGGCCTAAAAAACCGTTGGTATCGGATAGTGGCTGAGAAGTCCTGCCGTCGGTTAGAAGTTTAAAATCAAAATCAATAGCTTGTTGGTTGTAGGTAAAAAGATCGGTAGGCTGCCGGAAAAACAACAGTTCGCCTTCGATATCTGTCATTTTTTCAATCTGGTTCAGCGAAAAATCTTTCATATTAATTCTGGCCGCCAATAATTCGTTGTCATATACCAGCGCTTCGCCTTTTGCTAAATCTTTAATCTGTTGCAGAACGGCATCAGTTGGCAAAAAATTAGGAACGATAAAAAGGCTTTCGCTATCAGACGGTTTTTGGAATTTGTCCTGAAGATAATCTTCGGTGAGATACGAAATTTCCGAAATGCCGAGAAGTTTTTGCCAGCGCTCAGCGAATGTGAGCATACCACAACGCATTTCAGCTACAGGGCGTGTAAAGGTGAGCGGTAAAAAATCTTCCCAAAACTGGGCATCAGAAAAAACAAGCTGCATGTGAGTTTGAGTTTAAAAGTTGAGTGTCAGACAAATTTACAACAAAAAAAAAGTCCTTCAGAAACCTGAAAGACATTGTATAAAATGCAATCTCAAAAATTTATTTTGAGAATTTTTTGTATTTGCTCATGAATTTATCTACTCTACCAGCCGTGTCAACCAACTTCACTTTACCGGTGTAGAAAGGGTGAGATGTAGAAGAGATTTCCATTTTGATCAAAGGATACTCTTGTCCTTCATACTCGATTGTGTCTCTTGTATCTGCAGTAGATTTGCAAAGAAACATCTCGTCATTACTCATATCTTTGAAAACAACAAGTCTATAATTTTCCGGGTGGATTCCGTTTTTCATAATAAAAAATTTTAAAAGTAAAAATTAAAGTTTTGCTTCAGAAGTAGTAATGGATTTTCCTCCGCTAATTTTTTAGACCGCAAAAGTACAAATATTTTCGTAATTCACAATAACTCTTTCTGAAATTTTCGCTATTTTCCGTTCCACATTTTTATTTAAATTTGAAAACTATACAATCTACAAAATTTTCGATGAAAAATATCCTGTTTTTGCTGGCTGGTGCTTTTTGGCTCATGCTTACCACAGTAGCCTGCAACCGCGACGACATAAGCTTTGACAATCCTTCACAACTGCTCCGGTTCTCGGCCGATACACTATTTCTGGATACCGTTTACAACCAGGTCCGGTCGGAAACCTATGCCGTGAAAATTTATAATAACGAAGACCGGGACGTGATGATTCCGAAAATCAACCTCGAAAGCGGTGCTGCGTCGCTATACCGAATCAATCTGGACGGCAGATCAGGTACCGAATTCAACAATGTAGCTTTGCGGAAGAAAGACAGTCTTTATATTTTTGTGGAAATTGCGCCGGTTGCCAATGCGACAGAAGCAATTGCCGAAGAACGCATCCAGATTCAGTCACCGGCCGGGAACCAGCATGTCACTTTGTTTTCCGTAGTTCAGGATGCTGAATTTTTTATTCAGAATGATACCAATCCGAATATTCTAAACGAAAATACCACTTGGAATAACGAGAAAGCCAAAATCATTTTTGGCGATCTCACCCTGAAGGAAGGCAAAACTTTAGATATAGAACAGGGTACAAAAGTATATTTTTTCAAAAACAGCGGCCTCAAAATTTCTGAAAATGCCACACTGAACGTAAATGGTGATCTGAACAATGAAGTGATCTTTCGGGGTGACCGCAATGATACGCGCTACGACACCATTCCAAAGAACTGGAAAGGAATTCAGTTCGCGAGCGGTGCCAAACTAAACATGAACTATGCGAAACTTTTCGGTGGCATTCGCGGTCTCGAAATGACAGAAACTCAAGCAAATATCAGCAATACCATTATCCATACATTTGAGGAATACGGAATTTTCGCAGTGAAATCAAACCTCAGTGCAGCGAATCTTGTGATGAACAATTTCGGTGAGGCGGCCTTGGGTATTTTTAAAGGCGGAACGTACAACATAACACACGCAACTATCGCGAATTACTGGAATTTTAATTCGGCAATGCCCGCTCTTGGAATCTTTGCGACAAATGAATATCAGAATGGCACCACGCTCGAAAACGGGCCGCTGACGCTCAATGTCCGGAATTCCATCGTGTATGGTGAAAGAGAAAATTCTATTGTGTTCAAACAGACTTCGGGACAGACATTTACCACTACTTTTCAAAATAATTTGCTGAAATACGGCGATAACGCAGGTTATACAATCGATGGCAGCAACATCAAAAATGAAGATCCCAAGTTTCAGAATTATTTTACACACAAAATGAATTTAAGGGTTAAGGACGATTCGCCTGCAAAAGGAAAAGGCAGCGCTGCCGCAGCACAAACGGTTCCTTTGGACATCACAAAAATGCCACGGACTTCCGCACCCACCATCGGCGCCTATCAGTAATCAATCAAAAAACTGATGTCCGCAATAGTCAATAGCCAAAGCAGCGTATGGAAATCACAAAACTTCAGCAGGAAGTAGACGAATGGATTAAAAATGTCGGCGTGCGCTATTTCAGCGAACTCACGAACATGGCGATGCTGAGCGAAGAAGTAGGCGAAGTTGCCCGCATTATCGCCAGAAGATATGGCGAGCAGAGCGAGAAAGAATCCGACAAAACAAAAGATCTGGGCGAAGAACTGGCTGATGTTTTATTTGTGACCTTATGTCTGGCAAACCAAACCGGAACCGATCTGCAACAGGCGTTTGACAGCAAAATGAAGAAAAAAACCGAACGCGATTACGACAGACATCAGAATAATAATAAATTAAAATAGTTTTAGCTTTAATATTCCTGTAATTATTAGAAGATCCGGATCCGTCATACACCATGACTTGTTTATATAAAAAGTTATTTTTAAAAATTACAGGTACTCATATTTAAATAGTAATGTTTTTAGACAAAACTAAAATAGTCGGCAACAAAACCATTGAGATAAGCGGTTCGAAAAGCATTTCGAATCGTTTGTTAATTTTGCAGAAACTGTTCGGTAACATCCGAATTCAAAATCTTTCAAACTCCGAGGACACGCAGCTGCTTCAGAATGCGCTGGAAAGTGATTCTGAAATAATTGATGTTCATCATGCCGGCACGGCGATGCGTTTTCTCACCTCTTTTTTCGCCATCGAAGACGGAAGAACCGTGATTCTGACTGGTTCCGAACGCATGAAACAGCGCCCGATAAAATTTTTGGTCGACGCACTGCGAACCTTGGGTGCCGAAATTCACTACGTTGAAAATGAAGGCTATCCGCCATTAAAAATAATCGGAAAAAAAATTACCAAAAGTACGGTTTCCATCCCTGCAAACGTCTCCAGCCAGTTCATTACCTCGCTGATGCTTATCGGTGCGAAACTTCATAACGGGCTGCAGATCAAACTTCAGGGCGAAATCACTTCAAGACCATATCTTGAAATGACCTTAAAAATTCTCAGAACACTTGAAATTCCAAATGAGTGGGAAGGTGATACGATCCGCATTTTTGCCGGTTTTGATGCCGCAGATATTTCATCAGCGCCATTTGTGGTAGAAAGTGACTGGAGTTCTGCCTCATATTTTTATTCAATTGCAGCGATTTCGCGTGAAAATATTAATCTGCGCTGTTTCAAGCCGTTTTCGTTGCAGGGAGATTCGGTATTACGCGAAATTTACTGGGATTGTTTTGGTGTAAATACAATTTCGGAAGGTGCCGAATCCAAGATTTCACTGCTTCCCGAACAGTTTTTTGAAATGCCTAAAACAATCCGGCTCGACCTGCGTGACGCACCTGACATTGCACAAACAATCTGCGTTACGGCAGTTGCTCTGCAGATTCCATTTGAGATTTCGGGACTTTCAACATTAAAAATAAAAGAAACCGACAGGCTTGTTGCGCTGCAGAACGAACTGTTTAAAATCGGCTGCGTAACCGAAATTTCGCATGAAAAAATCAGTTCGGTGCATTTCTTCGAGGCTAATGAAAAAATTACCATCAAAACCTATAATGACCACCGAATGGCGATGAGTTTTGCACCCTTTTGTCTGGTAAAACCACTGACGATCGAAAATCCGGACGTGGTAGAAAAATCGTACCCCAACTTTTGGAAAGATTTTGCACAACTTACTGACTAATAATTAAATAAAATGACGATAATAATTACAGGGACTTCTTCTGGAATTGGTTTTGTGCTTGCAGAATATTTCGGAAAGAAAGGACATCAGGTCTTTGGCTTAAGCCGAAAAAGTGTCGACTCGCCCTATTTTACAACAATCCCGACTGATATTACCTTGCAGGAAGATGTAGAAAAATCTATTCAGGAAATTTTAAGCAAATCCGGCCGCGTGGATGTACTTGTCAATAATGCCGGAATGGGCATGGTAGGTCCGGTAGAGGATTCTTCGAAGGAAGAAATACTGAAATTATTCAATCTGAATTTGGTAGGCGCCGTGCAGATGATGAGTGTCGTGCTGCCACAGATGCGCGGACAGCGAAGTGGGAAGATCATCAATATTTCGAGTATCGGATCTGAAATGGGCCTGCCTTTCCGGGGCTTTTATTCCGCTTCTAAATCTGCACTGGATAAAGTCACAGAAGCGATCCGATACGAAATATCACCGTGGAATATCGATGCCTGCACGCTGCATCTGGGCGACATCAAAACAAAAATCGCAGAAAATCGGGTGAAAACAAATGTCAGCGAGCCGTACCGGACGACATTTGACAAAGTGTACGCTTTGATGAATTCGCATGTTGATCAGGGTACAGAACCTGTCGAAGTCGCAGCATATATTGAAAAATTGCTGGCTTCAAGACAGTGGAAAGCGCATTATTATTTTGGAAAGTTTGGTCAAAAAATCGGCGTGCCTTTAAAATGGATCCTGCCACAGAATATGTACGAAAACCTGATGCGGAAATATAACAGATTAGACAAAGTCTGAACATTGCATTTTTAATGAAATTCTCATGCTACTTGCCTGCCGTTCACATACATAATGTATATTTGCGCTAACTAATTTTAGAAATTTAAATAAAAGGATGAAAACATTATTTACCATATTCAGCCTTGTCGCAGTTTCTGCGATGCTTGATGCGCAGCAGATCAGCGTTAGCCAGATAGCGAGAGATGCACGCTGGAGCAAGCAGATCGATGAAGTAAACAACGGTAAACAAAAGATCAAATATTCGGACATTCAGGGCGTTCCTTATTACAATACGGGCTTTTTGCCCGCACGTGTGGGAGATACCTCAGCGTCGGTACCGATTCGCTACAACAGCTTTTTGGATACAGTAGAAATTCTGGTGAATGCGGATGTTTTTGAGATACCCCGCGAAGAATCTTACCCTAAATTCACGTATGAAAAGACCGGTGAAAAACTGGTTCTGGTAAACACACACGATGAGCTGGCAGGTTACTTTTTCGAGCTAGCTGGTGGCAAAAACCGTTTACTGAAAAAAGTCACCACGAAATTCCACGACGCGGTTCCTGCGCCGAACAGCATGATTCCGGGCACTTCGGCCAGATTTGAACTTTTAAAACCAGCCTATTTCATTAAGACCGAAGACGCCATGATCAAAATTCCAAAGAATGCGAAAGATCTCTTGATCAGTTTTCCCGGACGTGAAACTGAACTCGCTGATTTCATCAAAAAGAATAAAATCAAACTGACCTCCGAACCGGATCTTATTAAACTGAATAACTTTTTAAACAGTTAAATATTAAAGCGAAGATTAATCTTCGCTTTTTTTAAAACAGTTCGGCTGCTATTTTTTTTATGTTATCGCTTTTACCCATTGAATAGAAATGCAGCACGGGAACGCCGGATTCGCGCAATTCGCGGCATTGACTGATCGTCCATTCAATTCCGATTTGTTGCACAGCAGCGTTGTTTTTAGCATTCTCTACTTCTGAAATCAGATCTTCGGGCAGATCAATTTTGAATATTTTGGGCAACATCTGCAGGTGAGATTTTGTCGCAATAGGCTTTATTCCGGGGATAATCGGGACTTCAATTCCCATTTCACGCGCCTGACGTACAAATTCAAAATATCTTTCATTATCGAAAAACATCTGCGTCACCACATAGTCGGCGCCCGCCTCCACTTTTTGTTTCAGCCATTTCAGATCGTTTTTCATAGACGGCGCTTCGATGTGTTTTTCCGGATATCCTGCCACACCGATACAAAATTTGCTGCGTTCACCGCAAGATTTTTCCTCGTGCAGAAATTTTCCCCTCCCCAGATTGTCGATTTGCCGCACCAGATCTACCGCGTTTTTATGTCCGCCGATGCTCGGCACAAAATGATTTTCGCCCTTCATCGCGTCGCCGCGCAGCGCCATCACATTTTCAAGACCCAGATACATACAGTCCACAAGCAAATATTCGGTTTCTTCCTGTGAAAAACCTCCGCAAAGCACGTGCGGAACCGTATCTATATTATACTTATGCTGTATAGAAGCGCAAATCCCCAGCGTTCCCGGACGCATTCGGGTTACTTTTCTTTCCATGAGACCGTTGCCTTTATCCAGATAAATATATTCTTCACGCGATGTGGTAACATCGATGAACTGTGGCTTGAATTCCATCAGCGGATCGATATTTTTATACAGGTCTTCGATTCCGGTGCCTTTTTGTGGCGGTACAATTTCGAGTGAAAACAGGGTTTTGCCCTGCGCTTTTTCTATATGTTCTGTTATTTTCATTTTAGTTTAAATATTTGGGCGTGTTCTTCCTTCGGGCATTCGCCCTCGGGAAGAACTGCGCTTTCCGTTTCAATTCCTCGGCTTCGCCTGCGGGATTTTCACTGCAATCGCTCACGCGGAATTTAATCCTGCAAATTCGGGCGAAGCCATTTCCGGGCGAATTCAATATCTACATTTTTGCGCCGCGCATAGTCTGCGAGTTGTTCTTCGGTAATTTTTCCGACACCGAAATATTTAGCTTTAGAATTCGCAAAATAATAGCCTGAAACGGCAGCTGTCGGAAACATGGCGAGACTTTCGGTGAGTTCAAGACCAATATTTTCCTTCACATTGAGGAGTTTCCAGATCGTAATTTTTTCGAGATGGTCGGGGCATGCAGGATAGCCGGGCGCCGGGCGGATGCCACGGTATTTTTCGGCAATTAAATCTTCATTCTGAAGATCTTCATCCGCCGCGTAGCCCCAAATCTCTGTTCGGACCTTATGGTGCAGAAATTCGGCAAACGCCTCCGCCAACCGGTCCGAAAGCGCTTTCGTCATGATCGCGTTGTAATCATCATGCTCATCTTTATACATTTGAACGAGTTCGTCGGTTCCAAAACCGGTTGAGACAGCAAAACAACCTACATAATCCTGAATTCCCGAAGTTTTCGGTGCAACAAAGTCTGCCAGCGCATAATACTCTTTTCCGGCGGAGCGTTTTAGTTGCTGTCGAAGCGTATGGAAAACGGATATCGGTTCCCCATCTTCATCGCAAACTTCAATGTCGTCATCATTCACAGAGTTGGCTTTGAAAATTCCGAGGACGCCTTTTGCTTTCAACAGTTTTTTATCGATAATCTGCTTCAGCATTTCCTGCGCGTCGTGGAAAAGAGCTGTGGCTTCAGCACCTACAACCTCATCAGTCAAAATATCCGGGAATTTGCCGTGAAGTTCCCAACTTCTGAAAAACGGCGACCAATCTATAAACTCGAGAAGTTCGCTTAAATCCTGATCTTTGATAACCTGAACTCCCAAATTTCGTGGCGTAAAAATTTCCGCAGGTTTCCACTCTACTTGAAATTTTTGTGCGCGAACATCTTTCAGCGGCAAATACTCTTTTTCAACCTGACGTTCCAAAAATTTTTCACGGAAATCAGCGTATTCATTTTTAAGGTCAGCACGATAACTGGCGCTTTTTTCACTTAACAATGTACTCACCACGCCTACCGCGCGCGAGGCATCATTCACATGAATCACAGCACTTGCGCATTTCGGGTCGATTTTCACTGCTGTGTGCGCTTTTGAAGTAGTCGCGCCGCCAATGAGTAAAGGAATATCGAGATTCTGTCGCTGCAGTTCAGCTGCAATGTGCACCATTTCGTCGAGACTTGGTGTAATGAGACCGCTTAAACCGATTGCATCCGCTTTTTCGTCAATGGCAGTGTGAATAATTTTTTCGGCCGGAACCATTACACCCAAATCAATAATCTCATAATTATTGCACGCAAGAACAACGGAGACAATATTTTTTCCGATATCGTGCACGTCACCTTTCACGGTGGCCATCACAATTTTCCCGTTCGCCGGTTTTGAAGTATCTTTTTGCGCTTCGATGAAAGGCTGTAGGTAGGCCACGGCTTTTTTCATCACACGCGCTGATTTCACTACCTGAGGCAGAAACATTTTTCCGCTGCCAAACAGATCGCCCACAACGCCCATTCCAGTCATCAGGTTAATCTCAATTACGTCCAGCGGGCGTGCTGTCTGTGTTCGCGCTTCTTCCATATCATCGGTAATGAAGCGGTCTATACCTTTCACCAGCGCATGCGTAATGCGCTCCTGCAGCGGCGCATTTCGCCACGCAAGGTCTTCCAAGACTTCTTTTTTACCGGATCTGTTTTTTTCAGAATATTCCAAAAGTCTTTCGGTGGCATCGGCCCGCCGGTCCAGAATAACGTCTTCAACGAGAAAAAGCAGCTGTTTCGGAATTTCGTCATAAACTTCCAGCATTGCCGGATTTACAATACCGATGTTCATGCCGGCCTGAATCGCATGATAGAGAAAAACAGAGTGCATCGCCTCACGCACCGCATCATTCCCGCGAAATGAAAACGAGACATTTGACACTCCACCGGAAACCGAAACATAGGGCAGGTTTTCGCGAACCCACTTTGTGGCTTCAAAAAAATCAATCGCATTTCTGCGATGCTCTTCCATGCCGGTCGCAACCGGAAAAATATTAAGGTCAAATATTATATCTTCGGGTGGAAACCCAACCTCATTAATCAAAATATCACACGAACGCTTCGCAATTTCAATTCTTCTGACGTAGTTGTCGGCCTGCCCAAGTTCGTCGAAAGCCATTACAATTACAGCTGCGCCGTATCTTTTAATACTTTTTGCCTGGGTAATAAACGTTTTCTCACCTTCCTTCAAACTGATCGAGTTGACCACCGATTTACCCTGAACAACCTGCAGACCAGCCTCCAGTATCTCCCATTTGGAGGAGTCGATCATAATTGGTATGCGTGCGATATCGGGTTCCGCGGCAATTAAATTTAAAAATTTAACCATGCAATATTTACCGTCCAGAAGTCCGTCATCGAAATTCACATCGAGAATCTGCGCACCGCCTTCCACCTGATGCCGCGCAATATCAAGTGCTTCGTTAAACTTTTCAGCCTTAATCAGTCTTAGAAATTTTTTAGAACCGGCCACATTAGTCCGTTCACCCACATTGATAAAATTGGATTCTGGTGTTATAACCAAAGGTTCCAGACCGGAGAGTTTTAAATACTTCATTACATTGATTTTGTGTGGACTTTGCGCGGTTGATAGTCTTTTACCAGTTCAGCAATAGCCGCGATATGTTCCGGTGTAGTACCGCAACACCCACCGATAATGTTCACGAGACCTTTCTCAAGATACTCGCGGATTTGGGCTGCCATGTCAAATGGCGTTTCGTCGTATTGCCCAAAGGCGTTGGGAAGTCCGGCGTTCGGATAGGCGGAAATATAAAAATCCGAATTGGCTGCCAACGTTTCGAGGTAAGGTGTGAGTTGTTTGGCGCCAAGGGCACAGTTAAGACCAACACTTAAAAGATCGATATGTGAAACTGAAATTAAAAAAGCCTCAGCCGTTTGCCCACTGAGCGTTCTGCCGGACGCGTCTGTGATGGTTCCCGAGAGCATTACAGGTATTTCCAGCTTGCGCTCATCTTTAATTTCCTCAATGGCATACAGCGCAGCTTTAGCATTTAAAGTATCAAAAACAGTTTCTACAAGCAAGATATCCGCGCCGCCGTTTAAAAGTGCTTCCGCCTGCTGTTTATAGGCAACGCGCAACTCGTCAAATGTGACCGCGCGGTAACCCGGATCGTTGACATCAGGACTTAAACTTGCCGTTTTATTTGTCGGGCCAATAGATCCGGCTACAAAACGTGGTTTCCCGGGTGTAATTTCTGAAAATTCATCGCAAATTTTCCTGGCAATTCTCGCCGATTCAAAATTAAGTTCGTAAACCAAATTTTCCATGTGGTAATCGGCCATAGCGATCGTAGTGGAGCTGAAAGTATTGGTTTCCACGATATCTGCACCGGCTTCCAGATACTGACGGTGAACGGCTTCGATTGCGTGCGGCTGGGTGAGCGACAGCAAATCGTTATTCCCTTTTAATGAATGCGGCCAGTCTTTGAACCTGTCACCGCGGTAATCATCTTCGGTAAAAGCGTAACGCTGAAGCATCGTCCCCATCGCGCCATCGAGGACAAGAATTCTGCGGTTGAGTTCGGAAATGAGATTATGATTTGAAAACATTTTCAATTTTTCTTTAAATAAAACTGAAAATGCTACCAGAAAGGTAATAAGTAATTTGCGTTATCTGTTCCCGTAAGCGGGATAGAATGTAGCACCTTCTTCGCGGACGAAGGGTTGCCAAGGCTTCACAGAGTCTAATCTCTCCACCTTTCTTGATAACATTTTCAATATGTAAATGAACAAAGTCTGCTGCAAAAGTAACAGATATTTCTGTAAAAACCGCCTAAAAGCCAAAAATTTAATTTCATAATTTCGCAAGCTCAAAACAGTATCTATGACCGTAATACAGGACCGAATGACCGATGAACGTTGGAAAAAATGGGGGCCATACGTCAGCAACAGACAGTGGGGAACCGTACGTGAAGATTACAGCAGCAACGGAGACGCATGGGGCTACACCACGTACCGCGATGCGATGAGCCGTGCCTACCGGTGGAACGAAGACGGCATTGCGGGCATCTGTGATGACAAACAACTTTTGTGTTTCGCATTTTCATTTTGGAACGGTGCTGACGAGATGCTGAAAGAACGCTTTTTTGGCTTGAGTAATTACGAAGGTAATCATGGCGAGGATATAAAAGAGATCTTTTATTATCTGGATAACACGCCAACGCATTGCTATATGAAAATGGTCTACAAATATCCGATCAGCAGGTTTCCGTATGAAGAACTTGTGTTGGTGAACGCCAGTCGCTCTAAACGTGAACCCGAATATGAAATTACGGACACCGGAATCTTCAGCAATAACGAATATTTCGATCTTTTTATAGAATACTCCAAAATCAATCATGATGATATAGCAATCCGTTTAACGGCTGTAAACCGCAGCAGCAGGCAAGCGCCACTTTTTGTGATTCCAACTGTTTGGTTCAGAAATAATTGGGCCTGGGGCAACGGAACGTACAAACCTCAGCTGAAATCTGTCGCCAATGGAAAGATTGGTGTTCAGCATGAATCGGTTGACTTTAAATTTTTCTACGCGAAAGATGCCGGTGTGGAAGACTACTTCTGCGAGAACGAGACCAATCCGGCCAAATTCCCAGATCTTCATAAAACGGAAGCTCAGTTTTTCAAAGACGGACTTAATGAATTTTTAATTCACGGAAATAAATCTGCGGTAAATCCCGAAAAAACGGGTACAAAAGCAGCATTTGTAATTAATGCAGAACTTAATCCCGGCGAAAGCAGAACTTTTGATTTCCGGCTGAGCCCGCATGATATGGATGATGGCTTTTATAATTTTGAAGAAGTCTTTAGTACAAAAAAAACAGAAGCCGATGCATACTACGAAAAAGTGCAGTGTGATATAGAATCACCGGAAGAAAAAAACATCCAGCGCCAGGCACTGGCCGGTCTTCTCTGGAACAAGCAATTTTATTATTACAATGTTTCGAAATGGATCAAAGGTGACCCAAAATATCCCGCGCCACGAAATTTCGACCATTTTGTGCGGAACACAAGTTGGGAACATATGCAGAACAAGGACATCATTTCGATGCCCGACAAATGGGAATATCCGTGGTTTGCCACGTGGGATCTGGCTTTTCACTGCGTACCGTTTGCGCTTATTGATCCGGCTTTTGCCAAAAATCAGCTTAAATTACTCACAAAAGAGTGGTACATGCATCCGAACGGTCAATTACCGGCCTATGAATGGGATTTCAGTGACGTGAACCCGCCCGTACATGCCTGGTCGACTTTCCGTGTGTATAAGATTGACGAAAAATTTAACGGAAATCCCGACATTCCTTTCCTGGAAAGCGTGTTTCAAAAATTACTGCTCAATTTTACGTGGTGGGTCAACCGCAAAGACAAAAACGGCAATAATGTTTTTGGCGGCGGCTTTTTAGGGCTTGATAATATCGGTGCGTTTGACCGTAATATGCAGTTCAAGAACGGCGATCATCTGGAGCAGGCTGACGGCACGAGTTGGATGGCGATGTTTGCGCTGAATATGATGCGGATATCCATGGAACTGGCACTTTACAACCCCGTGTATGAAGACATGGCCATCAAATTCTTTGAACATTATCTTTACATCGCGCAGGCGATGGAAAATATTGGCGGTAAAAAAGGCGGATTATGGAACGACGAAGACGGGTTTTTCTATGATGTACTGCAGCTGAATGACGGCGACTCTATTTCGCTGAAATTAAGAAGCATAGTAGGTCTTATTCCGATGTTTGCCGTGGAAATAATTGACCATGAAACTTTAGAAAAACTGCCGAATTTCCGTAGCCGTATGGATTGGATATTGAAAAATAAGCCCGAACTCGCAAATTTGGTTTCGCACTGGGAAGTGGAGGGTCGGGGTGGCAAACATCTGATGAGCATTCTGCGAAAAACCAGACTGAAACGTGTGCTTTCCCGTATGGTGGATGAAAACGAGTTTCTGTCCGACTTCGGAATTCGCTCGATGTCTAAAGTCTATGAGGAAAATCCTTTCACCTTCACGGTAGACGGGAAAGATTTTGTGGTAAAGTACACACCGGCAGAAAGCGACAGCCGAATGTTTGGCGGCAATAGCAACTGGCGCGGACCTATCTGGTTCCCGATCAATTTTTTAATTGTGGAGAGTCTGCAGCGGTATCACTATTATTATGAGGAAAGCCTGCAGATCGAATTTCCGGCTAATAGTGGCGAGATGCGGAATCTGGAATTTGTTTCGGATAATATCAGCCAGCGTTTATGCTCAATTTTTATTAAAGATGAAAACGGCGAAAGACCTTTCAATGGAGGAAATACGCTGCTGAATCACGATGAGCATTTCAAAAACTACATCATGTTCCACGAATATTTCAACGGCGATACAGGTAAAGGCATTGGCGCCTCGCATCAAACCGGCTGGACGGCTACAGTGGCGAAACTGCTGAAACCAAAAGTTTCGTAGCGAATTTTAATTAAAAATTCGATTTTAATATAATTGAGTTTGACCGGTTTTAACTGACACCATTTACGGAAATAAGGTATTGCACCTCCACATTGGGTTCAAACGTTTTTGAGACTGAACAGTATTTCCCAAACGAAAGTTCTGCAGCGCGTTTGGCTTTATTCAGATCAACCTCGCCTTCAAGCATGAAGTGGACTCGAATTGTTTTGAAAGGTTTTGCTTCATCCACGGCAATGCGCTCACCTTCAATATCCGCCGAAAATGAAGTGATAATTTGGCGCTGCTTTTTCAGAATAGACACAATATCAATCCCGCTGCATGCCGCCACCGCCATTAACACAGACTCCATAGGAGAAACACCTTTTGAGCCGGGCTCGGAGGTGTTATCAAGTAATATTTTGGCCCCCGAAGCATTGGTTCCTTCAAACAGATAATTGTCATCAAGTCGTTTAAGCGTAACTTTCATATTGGCTAAAATTTTGTTGTAAAAATATTTTTCTACCTTTAAAGTAAACAATAAATATATGAATTATCACAATGAAAAATCGGGCAATGGCGGCGTTATCACGCTAAGCAACGATGTGGATGAGATTGGAAGACTTACATACACGGTTTTTCCGGAGCAAAACAGAATGGTAATTTCTTATGTACTGGTACACCGCCAATTTGAAGGCCGCGGCATGGGTAAATACCTTATCGAAGAAGCGATAAAATTTGCACGCGACAACCACTGGAAAGTATATCCGCATTGTTCTTACGCACGAAGCGTAATGAACCGGATGAATGATGTGGATGATATTTTACTCCATCGGTAAGCTGCAAATTTTCTGGAAATTGCACCTTAAAATTTCGAAAACGCGATTACTGTTTAAAGTGATTCCAACAGCTCGTCCGTGATTTCCATATTATGATATACGTTTTGTACGTCATCATCATCTTCAAAGCGCTCAAGCATTTTCATGTTCGCTTTAAACTGCTCCTGTGAAACCTCTTTGGTAATGTTGGCAATTCGCTGTAATTCTGCGGATTTTGCTTCAATTCCAAGTTCTTCAAGCTTATGGGCAACAGCGCCAAAATCTTCATAGGCTGAAGTAATCATCACTTCTTCTTCATCAGTTTCGATATCTTCCGCTCCGCCGTCGATCATTTCCATCTCGAAATCATCCCACTCCATTTTTATAAGGGAACGATCTATTGAAAAGATACCTTTCCGGTCGAAGATAAAGGCCAGTTCTCCATTCTTGCCAAGATTTCCATCAAATTTATTAAAGATGGCACGCACATTAGCCACGGTACGGGTTGTGTTGTTGGTCGTACATTCTACAAAGAACGCCACACCTCCCTGTCCGTACCCCTCGTACGTTACTTCTTCGTAATTTTCGGCTTCCGCTCCACTTGCTTTTTTTATGGCGCGCTCAACGTTATCTTTGGGCATATTGGCTCCTTTTGCATTTTGAATGCAGCGGCGCAAGGCAGGATTCGATTCGGGGTCAGGACCGCCCGCTTTCACTGCCAGTGCAATGTCCTTCCCTATTTTAGAAAACGTCTTAGCCATTTTGTCCCAACGAGCCATCTTTGAGGCTTTTCTATATTCGAATGCGCGTCCCATATTTTTATTTAAAGTTGGATGCAAAAGTAATTAAATTCATACATAAAAAAAACACCTCCGAAAGTCCGGAGGTGCATTTTATGATTGAAAGTTACTGATTAGTAATCTCTCTTTTTCATTGATTCCCAAGTTGCTTCGTCAGCAGGCTTAACAACCACTTTTCTGTCTTTCATTCTTTCAGCGTTAGACGCATTTTCAGGAACTGTAGCATCTTGCTCACCTACACCCATAGACTTAAGTGCAGTACTGCTAACTCCTCTTGCTTCCAAAGCATCGACTACCGCTGCAGCTCTTCTTTGAGAAAGTTTCAGATTATAAGAATCTTTACCCTTCTTGTCAGTATGACCAATGATCAAGAATCTACCTTGAGAATCTTTGATGATTTGTGCAGCATTGTCAAGTTTTTCTTTAGACTCTGGTCTTAGCGTAGCTTTATCAAAGTTGAAAAGAATATTATCAAGTGCTTTAGTTGCATCATCAGCCCAAGCTTCTTGAGGTTTAGGGCAACCGTTGTACTGAGCTAAACCAGGAACGGTAGGACAAGCATCATCTTTGTCAAGGATTCCGTCACCGTCAGTATCTGGCCAAGGGCATCCGTTGTTTTCAGCTGGACCTGCAACTTCAGGACAAGCATCATCTTTATCTACTACACCATCACCGTCAGTATCTGGCCAAGGGCATCCGTTGTTTTCAACTGGACCTGCAACATCTGGGCACTGATCGTCTTTATCTGGAACTCCGTCACCGTCTGTATCTGGGCAACCTTGGAATTCAGCTAAACCTGGAGTGTCTGGACATAAATCATCCTTATCTAAAATACCATCTTTGTCTCTGTCTGTATTACCAAAACGGAATAACAATGATGCAGACGCCTGCCAGAAGTTAGCAAGAGTAGACTTATCTACTGGGGTAGAAACATAATCTCCCTGAACACCAATACCGAAGTTCTTAGTCACCCAGAAGTTAGATCCGATACCTGTAGCAAGAGCAAAATGATCAGCTCTTCTCATAGTACCAGCCTCATTATCAGAGAATCCGTTAACTACTTCGCCGTTGCTGTCAGTAAGAGGGAAGTTTACACCTGTGTAATCATGTCTCAAATAGTTAGCACCTACTCTTAAGTATGGATCAAACCAAGATTCTTCATCCCAAAGACCATTGAATTTGAATTGAAGACCAAGACCGGTCATCAGGAAAAATTCTTTTCCCATACCGATTTTCTTGTTATCTATATTACCAACAGAAGTCTGCCAGTCTACAACAAGAAGTCTGTTAATGTTTCTCGCAACAGTAAGTTTAGAAAGTGGTGGTACAATTGTAAAATTGTTGATATTGTACAATTCGCCTCCGTCTCCACCGCCAAACGCTGTAGCAAATACATTACCCACGTTTCCACCCGCTGCAGCATGATTTACTCCGTGAGCACCAACACCGATAAGCCACGGGTTACTGGTCGTCTGAGCGAATACAGTAGTGGCCACAGTAAGTGCCAATGCTGAAATTCCTAATTTTAGATTTTTCATAGAATTAAATGATTAAATAATTGATATTGCAAATTAAATATAAATTTTCCGTATAGTCCAAGTTATT
>JAEZYN010000016.1 GCA_023419095.1 Bacteroidota bacterium
GAATACAGTAGTGGCCACAGTAAGTGCCAATGCTGAAATTCCTAATTTTAGATTTTTCATAGAATTAAATGATTAAATAATTGATATTGCAAATTAAATATAAATTTTCCGTATAGTCCAAGTTATTGAAGCTATTTTTTAACTTTTCTTTAGTATTCTGTCTATGTTCCGCTTATTTTCTCTATCTTTTATAGACTCGCGCTTATCATAGAGTTTTTTACCCCTCGCCAATGCTATGAGTATTTTGGCTTTACCTCTATTATTAATGTACAGTTTTAAAGGAATAATGGTATTACCAACGTCTTTTAACTTCTTCTCGAATTTTTTCAATTCTGTTTTGTGCAACAGCAACTTCCGTTCCCTTTTTGTTTTATGATTATAAAAAGTGCCTAATTTGTACTCATCAATCATCATATTTATTATAAAAAGCTCACCCTCAATAAACTGGCAAAAAGCCTCCGCAATACTCGCCCGTGAAGACCTTAATGACTTTATTTCCGTGCCCGTAAGTACCATGCCTGCTTCGATTTCCTCTAAAATTTCATATTCGAATCTTGCCCGCCGGTTTAGTATAGTAACTGATTTTTCTATCTTCATCTTAATTTTTAAGATTGATTATTGTAAAATGTTAATATTATAATATTTTAACTGAATTTTTCTTAACATTTCATCTACTTATATGCCATTCTTGCACAGATATAAAACTGTCTGCAAAAGCCGATAAGTTTTCGTAATTTTGCACCAAATTTACAAAAGTATATGCTAACAGTATCTAACCTATCATTGCAATTTGGCAAACGGGTACTTTTTGACGACGTAAACATCATGTTTACAAAAGGTAACTGCTACGGTATAATCGGTGCAAACGGTGCAGGAAAATCAACATTCCTCAAAATCCTTACCGGTGAACAGGATCCTACGACCGGCAGCGTGAGTCTGGAACCCGGAAAAAGAATGTCTGTATTGGAGCAGGATCACTTCGCCTATGATAAATTCACCGTTCTGGAAACTGTTCTTCGCGGAAATCAGAAACTATTTGATATAAAAGAAGAAATGGACGCACTGTATGCAAAAGAGGATTTCTCTGATGCAGACGGCATCAAAGCCGGAGAGCTGGGTGTGATCTATGATGAAATGGGCGGCTGGAATTCTGAATCGGATGCGATGACGATGCTTTCCAATGTAGGTATTAAAGACGAAATGCACTACCAGCTAATGGGTGAGCTCGAAAACCAAAATAAAGTAAAAGTGTTGCTTGCACAGGCACTATTCGGAACTCCGGATGTACTGATACTCGACGAACCGACCAACGACCTCGATATTGAAACAATCTCCTGGCTTGAAGACTTTTTGGCAGATTATGAAAATACTGTAATCGTAGTTTCTCACGACAGACACTTCCTCGACACAGTATGTACCCATATCGCTGACCTTGATTATTCTAAACTGAACCTTTACACCGGAAATTATTCCTTCTGGTATCAGGCTTCTCAGCTTGCGACGCGCCAACGCCAGCAGGCCAATAAGAAAGCTGAGGAAAAGAAAAAGGAACTTCAGGATTTTATCGCACGCTTTTCATCCAACGTCGCAAAAGCAAAGCAGGCAACTGCACGTAAGAAGATGATCGACAAACTGAACATTGAAGATATTAAACCTACTTCGAGACGCTACCCCGCGATCATTTTTGACACTGAACGTGAAGCCGGAGACCAGATTCTGGAAGTAAAAGGTTTAGAAAAAACTAAAGACGGCGAATTACTGTTCTCAAACATCGATCTGAATCTGAAGAAAAATGATAAAGTAGCTATCCTGTCGAAAAACACTTTGGCTATCAGTGAGTTTTTTGAAGTTTTAATGGGTAACTCGGCAGCGGACAAAGGCAGTTTCAATTGGGGAATCACCACCACACAGTCTTATATGCCGTTAGATAATACAACTTTCTTTCAGGAAGACATCAACCTGGTAGACTGGCTGAGACAATACACCAAAAATGATGAAGAAAGACATGAAGAATACATGCGCGGCTTCCTCGGAAAAATGCTTTTCTCCGGTGATGAAGCGCTGAAGTCCTGCAAAGTGCTTTCAGGAGGCGAAAAGATGCGTTGCATGTTCTCCAGAATGATGCTTCAGAAAGCGAATGTATTGGTACTGGACGAGCCAACCAACCACCTGGATCTTGAAAGCATCACGACTTTGAACAATTCCCTGACCAACTTTAAAGGTAACATTCTGCTGGCCTCCCATGACCACGAGATGCTGCAAACGGTGTGTAACAGGATTGTAGAGCTCACGCCAAAAGGTATCATCGACCGCGAAATGTCCTACGACGAATATCTTGCAGACAAAAAAGTGAAAGAACTACAAGAACAGTATTACTCTTAAAATAATTGAACCGCTCATCAAAGAGCGGTTTTTTAGTGTTTAAACTTAAAAATGTCTCTCCCAAACTTTTTGTATTTTTGTAATTATGAGTCAAAAATGGATTTACAAGCAGGAGCCCGATGAAGAAACTGTAGATGCAATCAGTTCCTCGCTGGGTTTTGGGACATTTGAATCCAGGATCCTCGTGCTGCGGGGTATAGACAATTACCAGAAAGCGAGAGAATTTTTTAAGCCAAACCTGAACGACATCCACAATCCTTTTTTGATGAAGGATATGCAGCTCGCTGTAGACCGCGTTGCCACTGCAATTGAAAATGGCGAAAAAATAATGGTTTACGGAGATTACGATGTAGACGGAACGACGGCAGTGGCACTGATGTACTTATATCTAAGTAAAATTGTTGACAAAAAATATCTCGATTTTTATATCCCCGACCGCAATATCGAAGGTTACGGAATCTCCTTAGAAGGAATAGATTATGCCAAAAACAATGGTTTTTCATTGATAATCGCGCTTGATTGCGGCATAAAAGCCATTGATAAAATAGAATACGCGAAAACACAGGGTGTAGATTTCATCATCTGCGACCATCATTTGCCCGGAGAAGAAATTCCGGATGCCGTTGCGGTTCTGGATCCGAAACGAAAAGACTGCCGCTACCCTTTCAAAGAACTTTCAGGTTGTGGCGTGGGTTTTAAACTATGCCAAGGGCTTAACACTTATTACAAAATTCCGGAAGCAGAATTATTCGAACTTACCGATTTGCTTGCAATCTCTATAGCCGCAGACATTGTTTCGATGACGGGCGAAAACCGCGTTTTGGCCAAGCAGGGACTTAAAATTTTACGTAAATCAAGAAATTTAGGATTAAGACTTCTGATTCCGGAAGAAAAACTGGCCACGTTTGAAATCTCAAATATCGTTTTTGAAATTGCACCAAAAATCAATGCCGCTGGCCGGATTTCGCACGGAAAAGCTGCTGTTGAACTTATGGTTTCGGACAATCTTAAACAGGCGCACCAAATAGTGAACGATATCATTACGCTGAACGATTCGCGGCGCGAAATGGATATGAGCAGCACCACAGAAGCCTTGCTGCAGGTGGAGGAAACAAAGCAGGAGCAAAATTACACTACCGTGGTGTATGGTGCGGGCTGGAACAAAGGCGTGATCGGCATTGTGGCGTCCCGTCTCACCGAAACTTACTACAAACCGACATTGGTGTTTACCGATGGAAACAATGGGGAAATGGTAGCTTCAGCACGTTCTGTAGCTGATTTCGATGTGCACGATGCGCTGGAAAACTGTTCTGAATTCTTTCTTAAATTCGGTGGACACCCTGCTGCGGCGGGACTTTCAATGGAAAAAGATAAATTTGATCTCTTCCGGCAGAAATTTGAGGAAGTGGTTTCACAAAAAATTCAGGAACATCAAAAAGAGCCTTGCCTCACTATCGATTCTGATGTGCATGTGGATGATTTAAATAAAGATTTCTTCAACTTCCACCGGAAGTTGGCGCCTTTCGGGCCGCACAACATGAAGCCAATTCTGGCACTGAGGAACCAACGCGTCTCAGGTTATGTGAAAACGATGGGCAAGGACAACTGTCATCTGAAATTTTATATAAGGCAGGAATCCACAGGACGAAACATCGAGTGTGTAGGTTTCAAACTGGGTAAATTTGCCGATGATTTCCGCACGAAAACTTTCGACATTGCCTTTACAGCTGAAGAAAATCACTGGAAAGGAAACGTGACTTATTACCTGAACATCCGTGATGTAAAGTTCGCCGAATAATTTTTAAAGTGTCCGGTGCCGTTCAAAATGCTTTGTCCGGTCAAAAAGGTAGCGGTAGGTCGCGAGTTTGCGGGTAACTGTAGTTTCAAGATTTTCCGCAATTTTTATCATTTTAGGATTGAAGTCGCCGATCCACTGCATTTCGTAATCTTCAAAATCGGTAGTGCGCCGAAAATGCCTGGTTCCTTCCCAGATCATATAGCCGTCAATACCTTTCCGCTGCCATTCCGGAACGATACCGAAGACCAGCCCAACCATTTTTTTGTTCTTCTTAAATTTTTTAAGGAAGAGGAATTTTATTTTTTGCCACATTCCAAAATCAGAGCCAATATATTTCAGCCATTGGTTGAGATCCGGAATATTCATCCACATCGCAATAGGCTTTTCGTTTTCGTACACAAACCACGATATATGCTCATTGATTACGGGTTTTAATGTTCGAAAAAGTTTCAGCGTCTGCGCGTTCGAAATCTCCTTCCCGCCTCCATGCTGTGCCCACGCACGGTTGTAAACCGCGGTAAAGTCAGCGGCGAATTTTTCAAGGTCGTGAATTTTCATTCGGCGTGCGGAAATGGCAGCGTTTCTGGAGACACGCGCGTGCATTTCGAGAAAGTTTTCTGCAACAGGATCATGCACTTTACGACCAAAACATAACTGATTAAAGTAAATCTGAAAGCCAAAATCTTCGAAGAGATCACGGTAATACGGCGCATTATAGTTCATTCCGTAAAGTGGTTCGCTGAAACCTTCGATCAGCAAGCCCCAGAATTTGTCGCGTTCGCCAAAATTAATTGGTCCATCCATCGCTTCCATCCCACGTTCCTGGTGCCAGTTCCGGCAAAATTTAAATATAAAATCAGCCGTCTGCTTATCATTAATACAGTCAAAAAAACCAAAACCGCCCGTCGGCTGTTCATTTCGGTATTTTCGGTTGACGAAAACTGCCACGCGACCTACAATTTCGTTTCTATCATTAAAAAAAAGAAAGCGTTCACATTCACCGAAACGGAAAAACTTGTTTTTTTTCGGATCAAAGACAGCTTCCACATCGTTATCTAAAGGCCGGATATAATTGGGATCATCTTTATAAAGCTGGGCAGGAAACGCAAGAAATTGTTTAATCTGCCTAATTGATTCGATTTTTTCAGCCTTCATTTTAAAAATATCTGTGGGTTTACTTTACTTTTTTAAATTTTTTCTCTAAGACTAAGAAGCGCCAGACGATAGCCTGCCAGACCAAAACCACTGATAACACCCAGCGTATGTGCCGCTGTCACAGATTTTTGCCGAAACTCTTCCCGCTTGTATATATTGCTGATATGCACTTCGATAACCGGTTTTGAAATGTTCTTCAGGCAATCTGCAATCGCATATGAGTAGTGGCTGTACGCACCTGGATTGATGATCAGTGCATCGAAATCGTCCTGCTGTATACGGTTGATAATCTCACCTTCGACATTAGACTGGTAAAAAATAATTTCATTGTCACTGAAATTTTGGCGAAGATTTTGCACATAAGCGTCCATTGGTTCAGTGCCATAAATTTCAGGTTCGCGGCTGCCTAAAAGATTAAGGTTCGGCCCATTAATTATTAAGATATTCATCCGTATTTTTTTACAAATATAATAGGTTTAACGCGTGGGAAAATTTTATTTTATGTATAAAAAACTAATATAAATATTTGGTATTCTAAGGCGTATTTTGCTTTTAAAGGCAAAATAATAGAACCGTAACTTCTTATTTTTTAAAAAAATGTATTTTTGTAAGGTGTCCAATACCATTTATTCATGAAAGTTTTTAAGAAAACACTTAAATATATCGGGATCTTTCTGGGATCGTTGTTGCTGCTTATCATCCTGCTTATTCTCAGTTTACAATTGCCGGGAGTTCAGAATTTTGCCAAGGGAAAGCTGGTAAACTATCTCGAAGAAAAAATTCAAACAAAAGTCAGTCTGGACCGAGTCTACATCGGATTTCCAAACAGTTTGGTAATGGAAAATCTGTATCTTCAGGGCCAAACTGTCGATACACTGCTATACGCGCGCAAGCTGGATGTGGGTCTCAACATCCCAAAACTTCTGAAAAGCACGGCAGACCTTATGTCAATTGATCTTCAGGGTGTAAATGCCAATGTGGTGCGAGAAAAAGACGGCCGTTTCAATTTCGATTATATTATCGATGCGTTTGCCACCAAAGATTCAGAGGAAAGTGAGTCAAAACCGTTTATTATCTCGCTTGACAAGATAAAACTCCACGACATCCGCGTTTCATTTATTGATAACCAAGCGAGGAACGACATAGCGCTGTACTTCAAGTCTTTTGACACCCGCGTGCAGACTTTTGACCTTCAAAATAATTCTTACGCAGCCAATAACATTGCGATGGATGGCTTGCGGCTGAAGCTGAAGCAGGATCTGCTGGAAGAAGTGGCGGACAAAGTGGAAGAAAAAGTAGATTCCCTGAACCAGAAAAAGCCGATGAAAATTGGGCTGAACCGAATTAAACTGACCAATTTCAACATCGATTACGGCGACGACAATTCTAAAACTTTCGCCAAAGTTATTTTTAAAGAGCTGAGCACGAAGATCAATCAGCTTGACCTGGAAAATAACCGTTTTGGAATTGACAACATTTTGCTGCGTGGCGCCAACATCGATGCAAAATTATTTTTAGCTTCAAATAACACATCTGCCAACGACCAAAATAATTCTTCGGATGCCCCGAAACCATTAGCGCTACAACTCGGCAAACTTACGTTTGACGACGTGAAACTGGCGTACGATAACACGGCTGCTGCACGCGCACGCAGCGGGATGGATTTTAATCATCTTAATTTTTCAAAACTCAATCTTGAAGTAAGAAATTTCAAAATGCAGGACGAAACTTTCGCCGGCACCGTCAATTCGGCTGAAATACAAGAAGGACGCGGACTTAACATTCAAAAATTTAACACAGACTTTGTATACAATAATGAACAAGCGTACCTGAAAGACCTTTACCTGCAGACGCCGCGGACTGTTCTACGGGACGAAATCGTGTTGAATTATAATTCGATTCAACAACTTTCTGCTAATCCGGGCTCGGTGCGAATTGCCGCCAATATCGAAAATTCAAAATTAGGATTTGCCGATGTTTTAATGTTCGCTCCTCAGCTGCGGAATACCGCGCCTTTCAATAAATATCCTAATGCTATATTAAATATTAATACAAGGTTACGCGGCACGATCAATGATTTGAGCATCCAAACCCTACAACTGGCGGGCTTAGACCAACTTCGCATAAACGCATCGGGTACCCTCCGAAATGCGATGACGCCGGAAAACCTCGCTTACGACCTGAATATCCGCGAGCTGTCGTCGTCGGCTAAAACGGTTTTCAATCTTGTTCCAAAAAACACCATCCCTTCCAATATTTCTTTGCCTTCCCATTTCAAAATCGCCGGCACAGCAAAGGGAACTACGCAAATTGTAAATACAAATCTCAGACTTACGTCCACGCTTGGAAACGCAGCAGTGCGCGCGTCTGTGGATATGCGACGCAAGAATCAGGAGCGGTATGATGTTTTAGCCAATCTGAAGAATCTGCAAATCGGACAAATCATCCAGAATAAAGATTTACGTGGCATTACGGGACAGATTTCCGTGAAGGGCCAAAGTTTTGATCCGAAATCTGCCATTGCGGATTTGAAGGGAAATATTGCTTCAGTTTACTATAATGGCTATACTTACCGCAATATGGCGCTGACAGGTAAAATAAACCGCGGAGCTTACCGAATCAATTTGGATTCAAAAGATCCGAATGCAAACTTAAAACTTTTGGCCTCCGGTGTTTACAGCGAAAAGAATCCAACGGTGAAAGTGAACGGCTCCATCCAGAAACTTGATCTAAATAAACTAGGTTTTTACAGCGATCCGATGATTTTAGCCGGAAATATTGACGCGGATTTTACAAGCCTGAATCCGGATGCACCTAATGGCTATCTGCATTTGGAGAATTTCGCAATTTCAGACACTCAAGATGTTTTTCCTCTTCAGGAGGTGATGCTTACGGCGGTTTCAACACAGGACAGCAACCGTGTTGAACTGTTATCACAGGTTGCAGATGTGGAACTTACGGGAAAATATAAGCTGACGCAGATTTTCGGCTCGCTGCAGCAAACAATCAATCAATATTATCAGTTTCAAAAGCCTGGTACACAAACAGCGCGGGTAGATCCAAACCAATATTTCGATTTTAATGCAAAAATTAAAGACGACAATCTACTCAGGCGCTTTGTGCCGGAACTGACAGAGTTTGAACCCATCACGCTTACCGGAAATTACGATGCTGATACACGTCAACTGCAGGTTGATGGACAGATTCCTCAAGTGACTTACGGCAAAAACGTCATTCGAGACGGAACTATCGCCGTGAACAATCAGGGTGACGCACTCGTCTATGATGTGCAGCTCGGCGAATTTAATAATGAAAGTATTGCGTTAAGAAGAGTGGGCCTCACAGGCGATGTTAAGGATAATGTGATCACTTATAATGCTTCGACTAAAGACGAAAAAGATCAGAATAAATTTTTAGTTGCCGGAAATGTCGAGAAAATAGGTGATCTGACACGCATTCACCTTAATCCTGATGGCTTAACATTAAATTATACCAACTGGCAGGTAACTCCGGATAACTATCTACAGATCGGCAATGGCGGAATAGTGGCGAACAATTTCGGGATTTCAAATGAGGGCAGTCAGATCCTGCTTCAGTCTGAAACCTCTTCGCCAAACAGTCCGCTGAATGTTTCCATTAAAGATTTTAAAATAGAAACAATAACAGAACTGGTGAAAAAAGATTCTTTGCTCGCCAAAGGAAATATTAACGGGACCGCTCAGCTTCGAAACCTGCAGCAAAATATGACTTTCGACGCGGATATCGATATCACCGATCTGTTCGTGTACGGAAATCCAGTGGGGAATTTAGATTTAAAAGCAAACAGTGCAGGCACCAATGTAATTCGTGCAGACGCAGCTCTCACAGGTTTCGATAATGATGTGCGCCTAACGGGTACTTTTAATTCTTCCACAAGCAATGTTGATATGAACCTTGATCTGAACCGGATGCAGATGAAAAGTGTGCAGGGACTTTCGATGAACGCAATAGAAGAGGCGGAAGGTTACCTTTCCGGCAACCTGCGGATAAACGGAACTACTTCTGCGCCGCGAATCCTGGGTGGTATTAAATTTAATGATGTAGGTCTGGGAATCACGCAGCTCGGCAGCAAATTCAGAAATATCAACGATGAAATCAGCTTTACCAGCCGCGGAATTGATTTTAATAATTTTACCATCAAAGACGATTCAGGGAACAGTTTTGTAATCGACGGTGCCATCCTTACACAGACTTACAAAGACTTTGCATTTAATCTTGATTTAAATGCACAAGATTTTAAAGTGGTAGATTCCGAAAAGAACAATGACCAGATTATGTACGGCGTTTTGGCGGTGAATGCTGATTTGGCCGTGCGTGGCAACCTCGATCTGCCGCAGGTTGACGGAAATCTGAGCGTGACCGATGTCACGGATTTTACGTTTGTACTGCCTACTTCATCGCCGCAGCTTCAGGATCGCGAAGGCATTGTAGAATTTATTGATCAGGATTTGATTGCCCTGCAGGAAACCATTAAAGCCGACTCACTTACCAACCAAAGCGATATTAAAGGTTTGGATGTGAATGTGAATATTTCTGTGACAAAAGAAGCTAAAATTTCACTTTTGATCGATAAAGCCAACGGCGATTTTGTTAAACTTCAGGGTGACGCAGAGCTTACGGGCGGCATTGATC
>JAEZYN010000038.1 GCA_023419095.1 Bacteroidota bacterium
GGTACATACCGGAGATTCCATCGTAGTAGCGCCGTCGCAGACGCTTTCCGACAGAGAATACCAGATGCTCAGAAATTCATCATTAAAAATTATCCGTGCACTCGGCATCGAAGGTGGCTGTAACGTTCAGCTGGCTTTGGATCCGAATTCTTTTGATTATTACATTATCGAAGTGAATCCCCGCGTATCGCGCTCATCGGCTTTGGCGAGTAAAGCGACAGGTTATCCAATTGCGAAGATTGCGGCGAAGATTGCTGTCGGTTTGACTTTAGATGAAATTATGAACCCGGTGACGGGGAAGACTTACGCATGTTTTGAGCCTGCTCTTGACTATGTTGTAACGAAATTCCCAAGATTCCCATTTGATAAATTTGAAACCGCAGACCGACGACTTTCGACCCAAATGAAAGCGACAGGTGAGGTGATGGCGATTGGAAGAAACTTTGAAGAATCCATTCAGAAAGCCATCCGTTCGCTTGAAACCGGTTTGAGACATATCGGTTTAAAAACCAAAGACGCCGAAGCTCTGACGGATGCTGAAATTGAAAGAAGAATCCGCGTTTGTGATGACGAAAGACTTTTCATCATCGGCGATGCTTTAAGAAGAGGCTATGATTGGGAGCAGATCGTGGAATGGAGCAAAATCGACAAGTTCTTCATCTGGAAAATCAAGAAACTGATTGATTTTGAAAAGGTGATTGCCGAAAATAAATTCGATAAAGAAACATTACTGGAAGCCAAGAAACTGGGCTTTTCAGACCTGCATATCGCGCATCTTTGGGAATCTGACCAGAAAACGGTGTTCGAGTTCAGAAGAACACACGGCGTGATGCCGGTGTATAAAATGGTGGATACCTGTGCCGCGGAATTTGAAAGTGAGACGCCCTATTTCTACGGAACTTACGAAGAGGAAAACGAAAGTGTACCTTCAGAGCGCGAGAAAATCATCGTCCTTGGTTCCGGACCTATCCGAATCGGGCAGGGTGTGGAGTTCGATTACGCGACGGTGCATTCCGTTTGGGCCATTAAAGAATTGGGTTACGAAGCGATCATCATCAACAATAACCCGGAGACGGTTTCGACAGATTTCTCCATTTCCGATAAACTTTATTTCGAGCCGCTGACGGAAGAAGATGTGATGAACATCATTGAGCTTGAAAAACCCAAAGGTGTGGTGGTGCAATTCGGCGGACAGACCGCCATTAATTTGGCAGATAAACTTACCGCGCACGGCGTTCAGATCATAGGAACTTCCCTGGAAGACCTTGACCGCGCAGAAAACCGAAATAAATTTGAAGCCGCCTTGCAGGAATTGGGAATCCCGCAGCCACTAGGTAAAACCTGTTTCACCAAAGAAGAAGCATTGGTGATTGCAAAGGAAATCGGGTATCCCGTTTTGGTTCGTCCGAGTTACGTTTTGGGCGGCAGGGCCATGGAAATCGTGTACGACGAGAAAGATTTGGCGCATTACATGACGAATGCGGTGAAAGAAAATTCGGAACATCCGATTCTGATTGACCGGTACTTAACCGGAAAAGAAGTGGAGGTAGACGCTATTTCTGATGGCCACACCGTGGTGATTCCGGGAATTATGGAACATATCGAAAGAGCGGGCGTTCACTCCGGAGATTCCATCGCGGTTTATCCGCCACAGAATATTACGCAAAAGCAAAGCGACACTTTGGTCGATTATACCCAAATACTGGCGAAAGGTCTGAATGTGATCGGACTGATGAACATCCAGTATGTGCTTTCTGACGGTGAAGTTTATGTAATCGAAGTGAACCCGAGATCGTCGAGAACCGTACCTTTCCTATCCAAGATCACGGAAATTCCTATGGCTAACCTCGCTACGAAAGCTATCCTCGGCCAGAAACTGAAAGATTTAGGGTACGAAAACGGACTGGCGCCTGTGAAGCCGGGTGTGTTCGTAAAAGTTCCGGTTTTCTCTTTCTCGAAACTGACGAAAGTAGATACATCCCTCGGTCCTGAAATGAAATCGACCGGTGAGGTAATGGGCAAAGATACGACGCTGGAAAAAGCCCTTTACAAAGGTTTTGTGGCAGCCGGCCGCAAAATGCCGACGCACGGATCCATTCTTTTCACTGTGGCTGACAAGCATAAAGAAGAAGCTTCAGAAATGGCCAGACGTTTCCACGAAGTGGGATTCAGAATCTGGGCCACGGAAGGAACGGCAAAATTCTTCGAAGAGCAGGGAATTCCGGTGAAAATCGGGTACAAAATCGGTGAAGAAGATGTTAACCTCATCGACCTCATCCAAAAAGGAAAAGTGCAGTACGTGGTAAACACGACCACGAAAGGTAAACAGTCCGAAAGAGACGGTTTCCAGATCCGCCGAATGTCGGTGGAGAACGGTGTTCCGTGCCTGACTTCGATGGATACGGTAGAAGCTATTTTAAAAGTGATCGAGAGCATGAGTTTTAAGATGGAGCAGATGTAACACTGAAGAAAATTGTTGAAAATAAAAAACGCACCATTTTAGGTGCGTTTTTTATTAATGTTAGCAATCGCACACCCAACTTCTCGATTTTTTCTCTATCTTTAAAACTAAATAAATCACTATGAAAAAATTGTTATTTACAGCGCTGCTGGCGGTTTCTGTAGGTGCTTACGCCCAGATTTCCCTGCCCGCTGCGAGCCCGCGTCAGAAGGTGGAACAGCAGTTCTCGACATCTAAGATCACGGTAGATTATGGCCGGCCTGGCGTTAAAGGAAGAAAAGTCTTCGGACAATTGGTGCCTTACGGGCAGGTTTGGCGTGCCGGAGCTAATTCAGCTACAAAAATTACATTCGAGCAGCCAGTCAATTTTGGTGGAAAAACTGTTGGTGCCGGCACGTACGGCCTTTTCGTCGTTCCGACAGAAAAAGAATGGAAAGTAATCCTAAATAAAGATGCGCAACAGTGGGGCGCTTACCAATACGATGAAAAACTAAATGTACTGGATATTACCGTACCCGTTCAGAAACTTGCTGAAAAGCAGGAATGGTTCGGGATCGAACTTAATCCTGTAGACGATATCGCGATGGATATGGTAATCAAATGGGATATGGCAAAAGTAACGATTCCCATAAAAGTCAGCAATGTGGATCTCACTGCCAAAGTTGTAGAAAAACTGAAAGAAATTCGCCAGCTGGAACGTGATGCTGCAGCAAAAAAATAGAAACGTATATGAGAAAAATGATAAAATCAAGCCTCTTCATTTTATTTTGGTCATTTGTGGTGATATCATGTGCCAGCCAGCTTACCACACTAAGCAACGGAAAAAAAATAGATAACCGTTTAACCGGAATTTGGACAGGGTCGGAAAAAGATGAGCAGATCGAAGGAGTTGAGAAAAAATGGAATATGACACGTAACCACGACGGAACTTTTCTTTTAGATTTTGAGTATACTCAGGATGGACTGACTCAAAACACACAGGAATCAGGGAGCTGGTGGGTAGAAGGTGATAAATTCTACGAATATCATGAAGATTCAGGTAAAACAGATGTGTACAGCTACACGGTTCTAAATAAAGATCAGATTAAATTTAAATCTGAAAGCATAAGTGTCGGGATGAACAATGATGATTATGAGTTTGTTGATACCAGATCAAAATAAACTGAAGTGTCTCAATGATTTGAGGCATTTTTTTTGGGCAGCTATTTCCGTCTTCCGCTCCCAATCTTTTTTATAAGTTGCGGCGGCCGAGCCGCCGCAACTTATAAAAAAGGATTTCCGCTCAAGCCGGGCTGCGGACCCGTTGTTTCAGCCATTTCATTTTTTATAAATTTCAGATATCTAAAAAAATACTTGTAAGTTTTTCGGTTGCACTCCAGCCGGTGCGAATCTAAATTTGCATTAAATTTACAATATGGAACTTTCAGCAGAAATAATGTATCAGGCTTCACTCGAAAAAAATCCGGAATTCGAAGGGGTTTTCTGGATGGGCGTTAAAACCACAGGTATATTTTGCAGGCCCATTTGCCGTGCGCGCAAACCCAAACCCGAGAATGTCGAGTTTTTTTCAACTACAAAAGACGCGATCTTAAAAGGTTACAGGCCTTGCAAAGTCTGCAAGC
>JAEZYN010000046.1 GCA_023419095.1 Bacteroidota bacterium
TTCCACTCCTCATGTCTTCAATTGCCTGTTCCCGTTCTTCTCTGGCTCGCTTGCTGGTCATGCTGCCATCAATCATTACACTAACCTTTTTGAGATCCGCAGGCAGCATACTTCTTAATACCTGCAGGTGCTCTAATCGATCAGAAAGAATCAGATTATAATGATCCCCATTGCTTTTTAAATCCTTTATGATGATTTCATTTCTGGGACCACTTCCAGTGAGATATGGAATTAACTTAGAGAAGGCAAGCGTCCCATCCGTATCCAGGCATTCCCGGTTAACTTTTATTCCTGTGTTCTTCTGGCTGATTCTAACCTGCATGGTTTTATCCGCCACGGCTTCCTCTGGAACCTTATAGGCAATTTCCCCGATCACAGCAAAGGTACTTTGTATTAGACCGTCTGACCGGTGGACCGTTGCGGACAATCCGTATTTATGCCTTGCCGCCAGACTGTTCATAACTTTATAAAACATCGTCACTTTGGAAGGGGTTCCGGCTAGCCGGTGACATTCATCAACGATAATCACATCCCAGGAATACCGGTATTTATCCAAATCCAGCTTGCAGAGTGTCTGCACCGTGGCAAAGGTTATATGGCTGCCAATATGTACTTTTCCTGCCGTAATCTTTCCCAGGGTTCTTTTATCAAAATACTGGGCTGCTCTCTCATAGGACTGGGTAAGTAAATCCTGTGTATGTGTGATCCAAAGCGTCCGACGCGATAACTTGGCAGCAAGTGCAATACCCATTTGTGTCTTTCCGGATCCACAGGGACTTTGTAAAATACCACAGCTCTGATGACTCATTTCTTCCACAGCTGGATCTTGGTAACTGTAAAGTGGAATTGTTCCATCAAAAGATAAAAGACCATTATCCGCCAGATCCTGAGTAACAGGAGTATCCGCCTGTTTGAATTCCTTTACTTTTTTTCCCACACCCACAGGAACAATCAGTTCATTACCCTCAATCCGATAAAGCCATAAGTGCTTGGGTGTATTTCCAGTCCAGAGGCCCCTTCGAGAGCGGTTTACATATTCCGGATTCGGCATAACCAAATTTTCACTGCACCAGTCAAATAAAGCCTTTGGCGCATTGGTTATGCGAATCTCGCTACCGATAACTATCTGCATTCCCATCACCTGAGCTTTCTGTAAGATTAGCAAGCCAGTCCTTAATATCACAGCCGTATACCATACAATGCGGCTCTCCAATCTTTTTAAACCCTTTTCCTTGAAGGTGCTTTATAATGTCATAATCAATCAGAAATACTTTTTGATTGCTGAACTGTAAGGCGAATTTCCCTTTCTCATTCCCTGTCAGTTCAAAGAGATGCATAGCGTTGTACTGATTCTCTTCCATTCTGCTGAGAAGGAAATAATCCTTTTCACAGTTCTTGCAGTCAAAGAGATATGTAACTCCATTACGTGCCGCCACCACATCACATGGCTGGCCGTTCTTATTGTCCTGAAACATATGGACCCAGAACCCTTCTTCTGCCAGAAGTTCCGCAAACTCTCTTTCAAAGTCCGTCCCGGCTTTCTTATTGCTTACCATAAAACCTCTGCCTCCTTTTCAAGTTCCAGTGACAAACGCCGCACCATCTTTAAATCATCTTTGATCCGTTGTCTGGAAGGCTTCTGCAAGCTCCAGAGTTTTTTCTGATCACCAAAATCAAGTACCTCTCTATAATTTTCTATTTTTTCAAATTCCCCTTTCGCATCCTGCATGAGGAATTCAATTGCACTTATTTTATCCAATTTGTCACCTTTTCCTTTCAGGTCTAACCTTTTTCAGAAACAAGCTAACCGCTTTTAGGTCCAAAAACACCTCTCAAACCCTTGTTTTTACGTGAGGTCTAACCGTCTAACCCAAAATCTTATTGCATAACTATATATTTTTAGAGCAGAATTCGCTTTAATCAATTTTCCCTCGCGCTACGAGACCTATTAAACAGGTTAGACTAGTTAGACAGGTTAGACTTATGTATAAAAGCCTTATTCTATATGATTTCCTACTGTCTAACCATGAATTAGGTCAAGGTTAGACAGGTTAGCCCTTAATTAAAGGGTAAAGTCTCCTGTTCATCTTCTATTGTCATAAAACCATCTTTATCCGTGCTATCATCATCGGACGGAAGTTTAAATTTTACATAACTGGATTTTATGCCATAAACCTTTGTGCTGTGGATAAATTTCCCTTGTGAATTCCTTACTAAATATCCCTTTTCAGACCACTTTTTACTTACTGCAGTGTAGTCAAATCCGTTTTTATCAAGATATTCTAACAACACATCTCGGTTGATGATCAAAATCTCTCCTTCGAGTTTCCCCCAGACTTCGCCTTTGTTGGGAGAGTTTTCCGCTTTGGGATCCTCAAATCTGACCGGATTTTTCGCGGCCCAGTTAAGCACTGACTGATAAGCTCTTTCCGCCACATCTACGTCCAGGGAGCTCTGCAAATACCGTTTTACCATTGGAACCGTCAACGGCTGCTCCTCTGAAAAGAATAACTTTACTGCCAATTCATCTGCCAGAAGGAGACATGCCATTGCCATTGCCTGCTTATCTGTAGTATCCAGTTTACAGAGTTCCTCAAAGTATTCTCGATACCGCTCCACTAATTCCGATATTTCTATTTCTTGTATGTACTCCACTAATCTGCGGCCGGCAAATCCATAATGCTCTTGAACCACACTACTGACATAGTGGCCATCGTCTACCAGAGGTCCATCAATCGCCACCTCTATGACACGGTTTTTAGATCCTCCACCTGAATTGGCTTTTGTAATAGGCTCCTCACCAGTAAAAATAAAACTATTCTTCCAAGTCTTTGTATCTTCTACGCCGCCATAGGCTTTTGCTCTTCCTCGATCTACGCCTTCAGTAATCTGGTAAATCAGCTGATCAAAGTTCCCCTGCCATTTATCCTTTATAGTCTGGAGTTCGTCCCCAGCAAAAGGAATGGAGCAAAGAAAGGCAGCGTTACGCATAATGGCATTCTTTGTCATGTTCATGGTTTTTACAAGGCCACCCATTTTAGGATTACCCCAGATGCTCATGGCGACCATCAATGCAACCGTTTTACAGGTTCCCGTTGTCCCCCAGATATGAAGAACAAACGGTAATACCTTAAGCGGCTCTAAAAGCACAGAAGCAAAACTGACAGCCATCATCATGCGAAGAGGAAGGTTCTTTCTAAGTCCGGAGCAGAGATCTTTCCAGGTGTCAAAGCTGCCGTTTTCTCTTACATTACGGAATATTGCTTCATAATCCATATCTCCCTCATACCGGATATCTTCTGCATAGGGAGTAAAGAAGGATCCTACCCACCCCAGACGATTAATTGACTTTTTTGGGTTTAGGGTAAGTGGATTCAACCCCACACAGTCCGATATGTACCGGACCAGATTCTTTGCATTATCCGAAGTGACTTCAATCCCATATTGACTAAGAGCGTCCACTATCTTATTGGTATTGGCACAAACACTACGATCCACCGTTATACTCTGCCAGGATGCGGACTTGAAGTAGGCAAGGGTGATCCTTTCTTCTGCCGTATCTACGTTCTTAAGAATCTCAATAGGCAGGAGTGGATGACTGCAAGCTTGGGCCGGTACTGGCATGGCGTTCTTGTCATACCGGATTGCCCGAACCCCTAAGTCATTAGCTGTCCATTCCCCACAAACCAGTTCCAGCGGTTGATCAGTAAACTTTGTTTTCTGCCCGGTCTGCTTCTGGCGCTGTGCATAATCAAGTACGAAGGACTTATATACGTTGTTAAATTCTGTGGATCTCTTTAATTTTCGAGCTGCATTCCGCAGGGATTCTATGTACTGGGTTCTCTCAACGTTATCTTCAATCTCAAAAATCTGATAAAAGACTTCATCTGGAAATGGATCCGTCTGGCCCAATTCGTACATACCAGTTATTAATTCGTCCTTCGATTTCTCCAATCTTTCTCACCGCCTTCTTATCGTCATAAACCTCTTCCGGGCATTCGTCCAAATTTTCAAGTAGATATTCAATGATGGTAATATTCTGCAAAGCTTCAGTAAAATGCTCATTTTTCTCATGGATTGCTTCACAAAGCAAGATCCAATACATGCGGACATACATCTTAGCTCTTTTAGCAAAAGCGGCAACTTCCCGCCGCCGCTTCCTCTTACGTTCCGCTTCCCGCTTTTCCCTATATGTAACCGGTACGGATATCGGGATATGAAACGCGGTTGCCAGTTCCTTAGCCGCTTCTTCATTCCG
>JAEZYN010000061.1 GCA_023419095.1 Bacteroidota bacterium
GATCAGATCGTTGGCCAGCAGGCCTTGAAAGCGCTATTGACTAAAAGCATTGAAGACAACCGTGTAAGCCACGCGCAGTTTTTCGTGGGTGCGGACGGCCACGGCACAATGGCGCTTGCGCGGGCGTTTGCCAGGCAGATTTTCGCACGGGAAAGCGCAGCGTCATCACCAAAAGTTGAACATCTCAATCATCTCGATCTGCATTTCAGTTTTCCTGTATTTAAAGAAAAATCGAGTGGCTTATCATCCAATTTTGCCGACGAATTCCGGGAGATGGTTCTCGAAAATCCTTATGCGGATAATGAAGACTGGAATAATATTCTGCAGTCCGAAAATAAGCAGTTGATTATTTATGCTGACGAAATCGATGCGTTAAACCAAAAATTTTCATTAAAAAGTTATGAGGGAGGCAGCAAAGTGCTGATTGTCTGGCAAGCAGATAAAATGAATATAGCGGCAGCAAATAAATTTTTGAAATTTCTCGAAGAGCCTCCGAAAGACACGCTGATTATTTTAACGGCCGAAAATATAGATAATGTGCTGCCGACAATTCTATCGCGGACGCAGTTGGTAGAGATTCCGCGCATTGATGATGCAGAGATCGACGCAGCACTTCAGAAAAATTATAATATTTCTGAGGAAAAACGGCAGGAGATCGTGTTTCAGGCACAAGGAAACTGGAATACCGCACAAAACCTCGTATCGGCACAAGATGCGAGTTCAGAATTCCAGAATCTTTTTGTACAGTGGGTTCGCGAAGCTTTTCAGGTTAAGAAAAAACCTCAGTACCTCAAAAACATCGTCTTCTGGGCACGCAACATTGCTTCCTGGAACCGTGAAAAACAAAAAAACTTTCTCGATTACTGCGCTGATATTTTCCGCCTGGCAATGCTGCAGAATTACGGCAATTCAGATCTGGTTTACAGCAAAATAGTTACAGATGGATTTAAATGGGAAAGTTTTGCGCGTTACATCCATGGGGCCAATATTGAAGTGATTTTGAATGAGATCTCGGAAGCAGATTATCATCTGGAGCGGAATGCAAATGCTAAGATCGTCTGGACGGATCTGGGCATTAAACTGTCGAGATACATTCATAAAAGTGCTTGATAGGACAAACAACAAAATAAATAAAGCCGGAAATTTCCGGCTTTAAATAAATAAAAAAGTTGAGGAATAAATTCCTCAACTCCCCTTGAAAACATTACTCCCAATCCGGCATTTCTGCATCGGGGAATAAAGCTGTTCTGGAATTATCTTGCAATATTATTTTCATTATATTTTTGACCGAAATACCGTCATTAGAGGTATTTGTAAAAATGATTTCCGCATTATTCGGTGAAAACCGGGGATCAAGATCATTGCTGCCATCCGGCTTTTCACTTGCCAGAGAAACATCAGAGACATCTCCTGTAAGCATATTGTAGATGAAAATATGCGTATTAAGCTGACGGTAGCTGCTGTCCTGATGTCCGCTGATATCATGGGTATAGAGCAAAAGATTGCCATCTACCGAAAAGTTCAGACCTCCAACAGCGCCATTGACATTCTCGAGAACGGTTTTTACCACATTTCCAAGCATATCGATTACAATTATTTTGGAGTTATAGCCATCCGGATTGTTGGTTTTCAGTGCGATCAGGCTTCCGTCATAACTCCAGTCACATTCAGAAATAAGGCTACCGTCGGGCGTTGTATAAACAAGTTCGAGCCCGCTGCCGTCTTTATTTATCCTGTAAAGTTTCGTAAAGCTGGGATAAAGTAATTCCTTTCCATTGGTGCTCCAGGAAAAATCGAGCTCGGCATTATTGAAGCCCGCCACAGGAATTGCAGTAACCTGGAAAAGCTGTGAACCATCAGGTTTAGCGGTGAAAATATGTGTATTACCGGACGCAGTTCTTAAGAATGCAATTTGCTGCGCATTTTGATTAAGCCGCGGACGCCAACTGTTCGCGCCCAGAGCAGTAAAATTAAAATTCGTATTAGATTCGTTGCTCGAAACAATGTAATAATTCCCGTTAGATTTCTTTACGTAGTGAAACCTGTTATTCGGCACTGTGCTGGTTTTAAAACGGTAAACAACACTGTTTACGGCGGGATTTATACCATCACTTACACTGACTTGCCAATAATACGTCACGCCAAATTTGAGATTTTCGAGAAAATAGTGTTTCTCTTCTAAGTCTTTAATTTCAATCACATTTTGGTCAAAATCATTTTTTACCGTCAGTGTATAAGTTAAAACGTCAAGAGAATCGGGATCTGTCGCGTTCCATGACAGATCGACAGCGAGTGGCTGATCGACAGCGTTGTCGCTCGGGCTCAGCAGCACCGGAACAGATGGCGGAGAATTCAGCGAATCGTCGTCGGTCATTTCCAGAACTACGGAAACGTTCTGTTCATTATTTTTAATACTGATTCCTTGTATCGTCGTAACATACCCCGAAAGTTCAGCTCTTACGGAGTAATCGCCAAGCGGAATATCTTCAATTACAAAACTGCCGTCATCTTTTGTAAATACGGTTTGGGTAGAGGGCGAGGTATAGATCTTCACATTTTTCAAAGGTTGATTTGTACCTTTTTTAATTACAGTACCTTTTAATGTACCCGTCTGCACCTTGCTTACCAGCTCTTCACTACAGGAATTGAGCGAAAAAATTATAACGAAGACTGTGATTATATAGAGTAGATTTTTCATGTTTTTAATTATTTGCTTTTGCAGAACCGAAATAATAATTTACACCAACACCAATACGCACTCCCTGGTCACTTTGTGAACCATTAATGAAGCCGTCCCAATCGTCGCTGAAACCGAAATCATATTGACTTGAAAGCCGAAGCGCAAGATTCTGATTAAGTAAATATTCAAGGCCTCCACCGATCTGTGCTTTGTAACGTGGCTTGTTCGGCAGAAAAAAACTTCCTGCGCCTGCGTACACGAAAGGGGTAAGTTTAAATTTGGGTAACATCAGATATTCCAAATTCAGTTCAGACACGAAAACACTTCTTTTAATGATATCGGTATTTTCGATGGTTACATTTCCCACGTTGATCTCTGCATTAATATTGTCTGAAATAAAATATTTAAGACCAACTTTTCCACCAATATTCGTCTTTGGGTCTACGTAATCACCTTTTATTCTAAAAGCTTCGAGGTTTCCGAATGCAGCCCATTTTCCGCGGTTGTTCTGCGGAAATTTATTTCCAACGATTCTTTGGTTATTTACTTTTTCTTCAGTACGATAATTCGCCACGATTTTATCAAAATCATTAGGATTCGTCTGCTTGTTTGCCCACAAATTATCACGTACACCTTCGACAATAAGAGAATGAACAGCCTTTTCTATTGCCTCAGTCACTGCAAGATGTACGGGCTCATTCTGGGTAATACCTATATCAGATTCAAGAAGCCTTTCCGTATCGATAAATCTGAAAAAATTACCGTTAATACTTGTCGAAAGAATGGTTTTGGACGTGTAGACGGTTTTTAAGATTTCGCCGGTAGAGGTGGATACTGTTCTCAAATAAACGGTAATTCTATCCTGTCTGTACTGCGCACCAGCGCCCAACCCGAAATAGCGGGCGCCAATTCCACCGGTCATTACGTTGGTGTCATAAGATATCACCCCGCCTTCCAGAATGATTCCGGCAAATAGAAGTGGGGGCAAAAGTGCGGCCTCGTTCGCGTCATTGCCTGCATATTCCTTACGTGTACTACGGATAATTTGCCGTTCGTTCAGCAGATTTCCGATGTTCTCGCGCTCGATAGGGGTAAACCAACGGCTGTCTTCCAGTGCTTTGAGCAAAATAGGCGTCGTTCCTTGGGGAATGGCCGTGCTCCAGCTAGCGCCAGTTTCGGAGGCTTTGTATTGGCCAGTCTGGTCACGGAATTTATAAACGCCAACCACAATTTTTTCCTTTGGCGCAGGAAGACTTTTTATTTCTGGCGTATAAGGAGTTACTTCGCCGAGTGTAGATTTTTCGCTTGTTGCCGGTAAATTGAAAAGTGTGCAGTTTGTCAATAAGATTAATGGGGTTAAAAGTGCGATTTTAGTTAGCTTGTTTGTTTTCATGGGGGTTTATTTTCAAGGGGTTGATTTTTTTTAGCCACCGCCAGGTATGACGATTTCCGACTGTTCGCCCGTATCCGTATTCAGTATACTGATGAGCAGACCCTGGCCGGTCTGAATTACTTCAAGATAAATAGAACCGAAGATGTAGGTGCCCGGCTGTAGATCGCCGTCACCAAATTTATCTCCGAAAAGTTTTCTTGAGAGCTCGTTGAGTATCTGCCTGTTTAAACTGTCAGTAAAGCTGTCTAATGAATTACCTGTTCCAAGACCGGTAAATCTATTGGTTCCTTCATCAAACTGATTTTGTGCACTGGCAGAACTCATGAGCCATTGATAATTAAACGTGTCACCACCGAAGGCGGGATTAATTGGTTTGTAGACGAATTGCTGTGCGAAAACAAAGGTTACGTTAATTATAAAAAATAGAAGTATTAGAATTCGTTGCATGGTTAATTAATATTTAAATTCTTTTTTACGAACGCTGTTTCTTTTGTCATACTCTTGAAGGATAGACAGCGTTTTGCTTGCTTCGGATTCCATCAGTTCTTCGTCTGGTTTTGAAAAAAAACTGTAGAGAATCTGATCGTACTGAATTATCGTAATGCGTGTGCTTCGCCCAATAGAAGGCATTTCCGAAATAGTGATAGTACCAGCAAATTTTTTCGGCAGCTGATTATACTTTTTAAAAAATGTTTCATAAAACAACTGACCAAGCCGCGTCTTTGTATCGTCGATAGTCAAACCTGACAGTTCCATTTCCGGTTCAGGTATAAAACTAATCTCATCTCTGAAGGTCTTCGCGTTGATTTCCAGACTGTCCTTACTGAGAACTGCATCAGTTTCATCATCCTTGATGAAAAGAAAAACTTTGAGGCCATCGTTCTTTGCAAGATTGATGGTAGTCTCTGAGATAATTCGGGATTCGCTCGCGTTAAGTGCAAACTTGCCGTTTTGTTTGTTGGTTGAAGTTCCCGATTTACCTTTCTTTACTGAAACCATAATATAGTTCAGGTTGTAAACGGGTTGAGTATCGCTGGTTGCGATAGCTTTAAGCTTGAGTAAGCCCTCGATATTTTCAGTTATTATACTTCCCGAAACTCCTTTTGTTGGAGACTGTGAAGATGTGCGGTTAGCTAAAAAGACCAGAAGCAAAAGTGAGAATAGAGTTTTCATTTTCAAGGGATTTTACTTTCTCATTAATAGTTCCTCATAAATATTGTCATATCATTTGCGTTAATATTAATTCTCATTCCCTCTGAAATACTGTTACTGCCGGTTATGTCAATGTGATTGCCTGAACCTTTAACAGAAATTTCAGCATTGGTGGGATAGTTATTTGGATTCACAAAATATGTCGTGTTGTAATCACCAACCTGTGAAAGTATGATGTGATTTGGAGTACGGTCTGCAAGTTCAACAGTGTTACCATTTCCGATCTGCAGAACAATATCTTTGGAAACAACAGCTCCTGTCTCTTGCGATACTAAAGTCTGCCGATAAAAATCTAATATGTTATTGCTGTTGAGCTGACTTAAGGATATATTCTGCGCTGAAAGTCCGCCATAGAGTAGAATAGCAAGTAATGACAGCAAAGATTTCATTTCGTAATCAAATTAAAAAGCACAGGAGAAAGTAGCTTTCTCCTGTGAGTTAGATGAAAATGCAAGCTTAGTTAGATTGAGTTACAGTCATCGTATTACTGTTACCAACCTGAAGTCCTACATGTACATGGTTGTCACCAGTTTGATAAATGTCAGCCCAGTTATCATTTCCTGCTTGAAGATCAGAAGCAAAGTTGCCATCTCCAATTTGGTATTGCCATAAACTGTTGTCATCGCCTAGTTGTAAGCCCATCGTCATGTTGTTATTACCGGTCTGGTCAGAATCAATATAATTGTCGTTACCCAATTGTGTGTGCATTGACATGTTATCGTTTCCGTCCTGCCACTGATATAATCCATTGCCATTACCAACCTGCAAGCCTGTAGCTGCATTGTCATTACCCCACTGCCGGGTATCTGACCAGTTATCATCGCCTATCTGATCATTTGTTGCAGCATTTCTGTTGCCAATTTGACCCTGGTAAATTTCGTTATCAGCTCCTAACTGTGAAGCAGTGGCTTCGTTTCGGTTACCATCTGCATATTGTTCACTCTCGTTATCTAGACCCACTTGAACTGAAGATGCATCATTACGGTTACCAAGTTGCGTTTGATAAGATTCATTTCCGGCACCCCATTGGTAAGCATAGGTGCTATTTCGGTTACCGTCCTGTAGTTGCTCAACGGTGTTCATTAAACCCTCCTGATCAGTTTGTGCGCTGTTTCGGTTTCCGTACTGCTCAGTAGTATTCATGTTACCGATACCTACTTGGTCAACATCAATGCTATTACGGTTACCTTCACTGGTTCCGCTGTTCATGTTGAACCAGCCTTCCTGGTCCACAGTTGCAGTGTTAAGGTTTCCCTGCTGTAAAAGACCGTTAACATTCACGATACCTGTTTGGTTAATTGTGGCATCATTGTCATTGCCTGTTTGATTTGTAAAATCAACGTTACCTTGAGAGTAAGCGAAGCTCACTGCGAAAAGTGCGAAAGCACTTGCAAATAATTTTTTCATGGTTAAAAATTTTAATTAGTTTGTCCTTCAAATGTAGAAGGAATAGTGCTATTATACCTCACCACAAAATGCTAAATTGTTAAAATCATTAAAAACTATTAGAAGGGTGATTTATACACCCTCATCAATTTTATCATTCCAGCGAATCATATTTATTAATTAAAAAAACTTGGAAACTTTATTTGTTTTTAAGTTTTCTATCGTATCTTTGCGCCAATTATGGATGACAAACAAAATTTTTTAGTCAAAGCGGCAGACCTGTTTATTGAAAACGGCGCCAAAACTGTGACAATGGATGATGTGGCCAATGCATTTGGAATCTCCAAAAAAACGCTTTATCAGATGTTTCGCAATAAAGAAGAATTGCTCGAAGAAATTCTTCGATACCATCTGGACCTTGTTATTTCAAGGCTAAAACAGCTGGACCTGAGCGTAGACAATGCTATAGAGCGAATGGTCTGCAGGGATGAAGAGATTGAACGCATTTCACATTCAAATAAAACAATCCTTATAAAGCAACTGATGAAATATTATCCGGCAATATTTAATAAGCATATGCTTAATTTTTCGGAAAAGTTTTCGGAAGTGTTGGTTCAAAATATTGAGAAAGGCCGAAGACAGGGCTTTTACCGGGATGATTTCGATGCAGTAGTATATTCTAAAATTTTCTTTCAGCTTGTGATGTCTTATGACAATTCACCTTATATCGATACCAGCACACTGGATCTCGAATATTATAAGCACGAGCTGATGATGATGTATATGCACGCTATCACTACTGAAAAAGGAAAAGAAACAATTAAAAAAATAAAAAATAATAAATGAAAAAGTTCGCATTTAGTCTGCTGTTTATTGGCGGCTTAATTTTCGGGCAGGAAGCGAAGATGCTTACTTTACCCGAAGCTATTTCCTATGCGCTGCAAAATAAAGCAGATGCCGAAAAGGCGCGCCTGGACATCAGAAGAGGTGACGCTCAAATCGCTGAGGTAAAATCCAGCGCATATCCAAACATTTCGTTTGGAAGCAGCACGACCTATAACCCGCTCCTGCAGGAAAGCGTGCTGCCCGGAGAGATTTTTGGCGCACCCGGCCAGCAGGTGAAGGTTGCGTTTGGACAGAAATGGACTTCCAGCAATGTGGTTCAGCTCACACAGGTTTTGTTTAATCAGTCTGTTTTTACCGGATTAAAAGCCGCAAAATCTACTCGGGAATTCTATCAGATTAATGCCGAACTCACTGAAGAACAAATCATTGAAAGGGTTGCAGACGCCTACTATCAGGTTTACCAAAGTGAACAGATGCTGGCAAATGCTGAGAACAATCTGAAAATCACCCAGGAAACAGGAAAGATCATCAAAGGTCTTTTTGATGCAGGTTTAGCACGAAAAATAGACTTTGACCGCACTGAAGTAGCGAAAAACAACATTGTAACTGCACGTCAACAACTTGCCAATGCGGTACAACTGAGCGAAAATGCCTTAAAATTCATGATTGGGATGCCGATGGACCAAGAAATTGAATTGCCGGCCCAGACTTTCGATCCCGCATTTTTGCCCGACAGCGATCCGGGCTCGTTCGATGACAGAACTGAGCTGCGTCTTGCCAACAAACAGATAGAACTTCTGCAGTGGCAGCGCAAAGCCAGTGAAGCCGAATATTACCCAACCGTGGCACTTTCTGCAAACTACGGTTTTTTGGGACAGGGAAATAAATTTCCGTGGTGGAATGGCGAAAAAAATGGTGTTTATTGGTCTGATTTAGCTTCGATTGGTCTCAATATTAGCGTTCCTATTTTCAATGGTTTTGCGACGAAAGCGAGGATTGAACTTAGCCAGATCGAAATTGAAAAAGCACAGGCGGATCTGCGTGAAGCAAGACTGGGCCTTGATATGGAGCACAAAAACGCAATCACGCTTCTGGAAAATAATCTTTCTACGATTGATATGCAGACCGGCAATGTGAAGCTTGCAGAAGAAGTGCTGGCTAACACAAGATCAAATTATCAGTATGGTTTGGCTACTTTAAATGACATTCTGGATGCAGAACGTGATGTTACTGAAGCAAAAAATAATCTTACGCGCGCTCAGCTCGACTACAAACTGGCTGAAATCGACCTCTTAAAATCTCAGGGTAAACTAAAAACATTAAAAGAAACAAATTAAAAAAATGAAAAAGAGAACTTTAATAACAATATTAGCCATCATTGCTGTTGCGGTAGGTTTTTATCTCATTCTTCAGAACAACAAAAAGAAAAATGAGGAGCAGGTTGCAATTGTTGCTGAAAAAAACACCAATGTTGCTGTGCGTACTGCGCCCGTGAAGAAAGAGGAAATCAGTGGTGAGTTTGCGGTAAACGGCACTTTTCTCCCAAACAGGCAGAGCCAGATTTCAGCAGAAATCGGTGGACAACTCGTTGCACTTTACGTTAAAGAGGGCAGCTATGTACGTGCCGGACAGAGCATCGGCCGTCTCGGCGGCGAAAAACTGAACGTAAATGTGAGTAATTCTCAGGCGAACCTGGCGCAAGCTCAGTCAGCCTTAAGCCGATATGAAGCAGCTTACAAAACCGGTGGTGTTACTGCGCTTCAACTTGATCAGGCAAGACTTCAGGTTCAGAACGCGCGCGCTCAGGTACAGTCGGCCAGATTACAGTCCGGTGACACCAACGTGGTTGCGAAAATCAGCGGTATTGTAAACAAAAAAATGGTGGAAGTCGGCGCCGTTGTAGCGCCGGGAACTCCGATTGTTGAGATCGTGGATATTTCTTCACTAAAACTTAAAGTGGATGTAGACCAAGCGTTGGTAAGCCAGCTTTCTGTAGGAAACACTGTAAAAGTGAAACCTGATGTTATAGAAGGTGATATCGACGGACGAATTTCTTTCATTGCACCTTCCGCGTCAGGAGCGCTCAAGTTTCCGGTGGAAATCACTGTACCAAACAGCTTCAACAAACTTAAAGCCGGCATGTACGGCACGGCGACCTTCAACCAGACAGGTGCTACCAATGTACTCACAGTTCCACGCGACGCATTTGTAGGAAGTGTAAGCGACAACAAAGTGTTTGTGGTGAAAAATAATGTTGCCTACCTCACGCAGGTAAAGACCGGGTTGAACTATGGTGACAAAGTAGAAATTACCGGCGGTCTGAATGAAGGAGATTTAGTTGTTACCAGCGGTCAAATCAACCTGGCTGACAAAACTAAAGTCCAAATCTTAAAGTAAGCCGCTTAAAAGAATAACATGAAATTAGCAGAAATATCGATTAAAAGACCCAGTGTGGTGATCGTAATGCTTGCATTACTCATCATCGGCGGGCTCTTCAGTTATACGCAGCTCAACTATGAGCTTATTCCGAAATTCGAAGTAAAAGTGGTAACGGTATCCACTATCTATCCGGGCGCTTCGCCGTCTGAGGTGGAAAGTACGGTTTCACGTAAAATAGAGGATGCCATTTCCTCACTCGAAGGAATTAAAAAAATTCAGTCGAAATCTTATGAAAGTCTTTCGGTGGTCATCATTCAGTTTAATAATGATGCGGACGTAGATTTTGCTTTGAACGAGGCGCAGCGGAAGATCAATGCAGTACGGTCCGAACTTCCCGAAGACATTGAGGAGCCGTCGCTTTCCCAGTTCTCGCTTTCAGATATGCCTATTGTAAATATGGGTGTCACCGCCAATCTTACGCAAAGTGAACTTTACGACCTTATTGACCAGAAAATCCAACCGGAATTTTCAAGACTTCAGGGCGTTGCACAGGTAAACATTGTTGGTGGACAGGAGCGTGAAATCCGTGTAAATCTTGATTTGAATAAACTTGAAGGTTATGGACTCACCATTCCACAGGTTCAGCAGATTATCTCTACATCAAACCTTGATTTCCCGACTGGAAGTCTTAAAACCCGCGAGAACAGTACACTGATCCGTCTTTCGGGCAAAATTCAGACGGTGGATGAACTTAGAAATTTGACAATCTCTTCGGTAAACGGCCAGAATATCCGGCTGACTGATGTTGCAGAAGTTCAGGATACGCAGAAAGAAACCGACAAGATAGCGCGCGTTAATCAGCAAAGCACAATACTACTGCAGGTTCAGAAGCAGACAGATGCCAACGCGGTGGAAGTAAGTGAACTGGTGCAGAAAAAAATTGCACAGATGCAGACGCAGTATAAAAGCCAGGCGCTGGTAATAGACGTGGCCAATGATACTTCACTGTTCACCCTTGAAGCAGCGAACTCTGTAATCAAGGATTTATTTATTGCAGTGGGTCTTGTAGCTTTCGTGATGCTGTTCTTCCTGCACAGTTTCCGAAATGCACTGATTGTAATGGTAGCCATCCCGACATCACTGGTTGCAACCTTTATCGGATTAAGTCTTTTGGATTATTCACTGAACTTGATGAGTTTGCTCGGACTTTCGCTGGTAGTGGGAATCCTGGTGGATGACGCGATTGTAGTAATCGAAAACATTCACCGTCACATGGAAATGGGTAAAAATAAAGTACGTGCAGCCTACGATGGCGCCTCAGAAATCGGATTTACGGTTACGGCGATCACATTGGTAATCGTAGTAGTATTCCTTCCGATTGCCATCAGCAGCGGCTTGGTGTCCGACATCATCCGTCAGTTCTGTGTTACGGTTATCATCGCGACAATGCTATCACTTTTGGTATCTTTTACAGTGGTTCCATGGTTGTACTCGCGCTACGGGAAACTGGATCTGATCAGTAAAGATTCTCTCTTTGGTAAAGTGATTTATAAGTTTGAAGCAGGACTTTCGCGTTTCACTGTTTTTATTACAAATATTCTTAAGTGGAGTCTTCACAATAAGATTAAAACCTTTGCAATTACTTTCGCACTCTTTGTTTCAGCAATTTTGATGGTGGCGTTTGGATATATTGGTTCAGACTTCTTCCCCGGAACAGATAAAGGTGAATTTTTAGTTCAGATTGAAATGCCGAAAGACGTTTCCATCGAGCAGACAAACTTTATTACACAAAAAGCCGAAGCTTTCCTTAGTGAAAGACCTGAAATCGAAAGAATGATCACCACGGTAGGGCAGGCGAGTACCGGTATGGGTGGCGCGCAGGCGACCAGCTACCAGTCGGAGATCAGTATAAAACTGATTCCAAAATCTGAAAGGACGGATGGTTCTAAAGTTTACGCTGCCAAAATGAAACGTGAGCTTGAAAAAGAGTTGGTTGGAGCGAAGATCACCACCGTTCCGATTGGATTTATGGGCGCAGAACAGGCACCACTGCAGATGACAGTCGTAGGACCAACGCTCCAAGATGTGATGACGTATGCCAAACAGGCTGAAGCACAGCTGAAAAGTATCGACGGAGCTTCTGAAGTGAAACTTTCAGTAGAAGAAGGAAATCCGGAAATTGCCGTAACGGTTGACCGCGACAAGATGGCTTCACTCGGGTTAAGCGTTGCGCAGGTAGGACAAACACTGCGAACAGCATTCAGCGGTAACGACTCCAATAAATTCCGAACCGGAAACAACGAATATGACATCAATATCATACTTGATGAAGGCTACCGGAAAAGTATCGAGGACGTAAAGAACATTACCTTCAAAAACGCTGACGGTATGGATGTACAGCTTTCACAGTTCGCAACCATAGCCAACTCTTCGGGGCCGGCTTTGCTTGAGAGATATGACCGTTCGCCTTCGGTAACCGTACAGTCTCAGGTCGTTGGTAAAACTACCGGAACCATCGCAGCTGAATGGGAAGCTAAAATGGAAAACGTGCAGAAACCGGCCGGCGTGAACTGGATCTGGGGCGGAAACATGGAGAATCAAAGTGAAGGTTTCGGAACTTTAGGAGTGGCATTACTTGCTGCGATCATGTTGGTTTATATGATTATGGTTGTGCTTTACAATGACTTTGTGAAACCTTTCATCGTACTTTTCTCAATTCCGCTTTCGTTTATCGGTGCGCTTTGGGCATTGGCTTTAACGAATCAGAGTTTAAATATTTTCACTATTTTGGGTGTGATCATGCTTATTGGTTTGGTAGCGAAAAATGCGATTCTACTTGTAGATTTTACGAACCATAGAATGGATAAGGGTGAAACGATCGAAAATGCATTAATTCAGGCGAACCATGCGAGATTGCGTCCGATTTTGATGACTACGATTGCGATGGTATTCGGTATGTTACCGATTGCGCTGGCTTCCGGTGCTGCCGCGGAAATGAACAACGGACTTGCGATTGTAATTATCGGTGGTTTGCTTTCCTCGCTGTTCCTTACGCTGATCATTGTTCCGGTTGTATATTACATCGTAGTGAAACTGGAAAACCGTTTCTCCAATCATGAAAAAACGGATTATGCTGAGGAGATGAAAGCTGATTATGAGCACATCGATCCTGAACATGAACTTGAATTTTAATATTTAACTATTAAAAACTAATAGCCGCCCCAATTTTTTGAGGCGGCTATTTTATTTAATGACGCAAAGTATATCTGTTAGTAATATTTAAATTTAATTAAACTGCGTTTGCAGAATTAATTCTTCTTTGTGTTAATTTAATAAACCGTCTTACCAGCAGAAACGCAGAAACTGTAAGGCCAAGTCCTAAACCGATCCACATTCCGAATGCACCCATTTTGAATGGAACACAAAGAAAATAACCCAGCGGAATTGCTATCAGCCAATACGCCACAAACGTGATGATTGACGGAATCTTTACATCCTGAATTCCGCGCAAACTGCCTAAAGCCACCACCTGAATACCGTCCGAAAGCTGAAAAAGCGCCGCAATAATTAAAAGTTTTGCCGCAAGCTGAATCACATCCACATCTTCTGCCCGCGTAAAAAATGTCGGTAAAACATGCCGCCCAAATATGAAAACCAAGCCGCAGCAAAGCATGAATAAGAATACAATTTTAATATTATTGATCCCAATTCTCTGCAAACCAATGAAATCGCGCTCACCTAATTTACGCCCGATCAAAACCGTAGAAGCAACGCTGAATCCGATGCATAGGTTAAATGTAAAAGAGGCCATTGAAAGTGCGATCTGATGCGAAGCGATGTCCCGGGCCGAAACCAATCCACAAATAAAAGCCGCACCCGCAAATGCAGTCACTTCAAAAAACATTTGCAAAGCCGTCGGAAAACCGATTTTTATCATTTTGCGAAACATTTCCTTTGAAAACTCTGCCACTTTCAATGAAAAATCTTTGATGTAACGGCGCGTCTTTTCTTCTTTAATTAAGACATAATAAAGAAAAACCACCATAAAAATTCTGGCAATCAGGGTTGCAAGCGCAGATCCCTGCACGCCCATCGCCGGCAGGCCAAACATACCTTTAATGAAAATGTAGTTTAAAGCAACATTAATTACATTGGCGATAATCGTAGCTTTCGTTACGCCGATCGTATAAGACAAACCTTCAGAGACTTCCCGCAGCGTTTGAAAAGCCATAAAAGGAATGATGCTGACAGTCATGATACTTAAAAATGCCACCGTATCCGGAATGATTTCAGCAGGCTGATCCATGTGATAGAGCAGTGGCATTGCCAGAAACAGCAGTAGCATCAGCAAAAGACCAATGCCCATGTTGATTACGAATCCGTGTCGGAAAACTGAATCAATAATCCGGTGCTTTTGCTGCGAATGCGCTTCTGAAACCAATGGTGGAATGGCGAAAGAAAATCCCAACGCAAAAACAAAAATTGAAAAAAAGACGGCATTCCCGAGCGAAACCGACGCCAGCGCCTGCGCGCCAAGCAGTTTGCCGACTATAATATTATCGAAAAGATTCACCGAAACCTGACCCACCTGCGTGATCATCACTGGCAGCGCCAGTGCGAGACTTGCCCGCGTGTAGTCTTTGTTTAGAAATGCCATAAAAAAAGTTTGCAGCAAAAATACTGCAAACTTTATCGGTTTGATATAACAGAATAATGTTTTATTTTCTTACGAAATTCGCAACGTCTGTTTCGCTTACCGGATTTGAGCCTAAAATTATCAGTCGCTCCACCACATTGCGCAGTTCACGGATATTTCCCGTCCAGCTGAAATTCTCAAGCGCTTTGATCGCATTTTCATCAAAAGTCTTCATTGCAGTACCATGTTCTTCGGAGATAACTTTAGAGAAATGCTCTACCAGGAGCCTGATATCTTCTTTTCGTTCATCCAAAGGCGGTACATAAATTTCGATGACAGAAAGCCTGTGATACAAGTCTTCACGAAACTTTCCAGCTTCGATCTCTTTCTGCATATTTTTATTCGTGGCTGCAAGAACTCTAACATCTACTTTTACCTCCTTATCACTTCCAACCGGGGAAACTTTGCTTTCCTGCAGTGCACGGAGAACTTTTGCCTGAGCAACCAGCGACATGTCTCCAATTTCATCAAGAAAAATGGTTCCGTTGGTAGCAAGTTCAAATTTACCCTGTTTATCTTTAATAGCCCCCGTAAAACTACCTTTTACGTGTCCGAATAATTCAGATTCAATAAGTTCTGAAGGTATCGCAGCACAGTTCACTTCGATCATCGGACCTTTGCTGCGGTCGCTTTGCGCGTGAATGGCGTGAGCTACCAGTTCTTTACCGGCGCCGTTGGGACCCGTAATAAGTACACGGGCATCGCTCGTAGCTACTTTTTCGATCATCTCCTGTATTTTCTTCAGCGCAGGAGACTCACCGATCATTTGGTATTTTTTGTTAACTTTCTTCTTTAACGTGGAATTTTCCACGTGGAGAACCTGATTGTGCTTTACAAGATTGCGCTTATCCAGAGCGTTTCGCACACTGGTGATCAGGCGGTTAATATCGATTGGTTTGGAGATGAAATCGTACGCGCCATCTTTAAGACAGGCTACGGCAGTATCAATGTCTCCATGTCCGGAAATCATCACAAAGGTAAGATCAGGTTTTACCTGCAAGGCCTGTTTCAGAAATTCAGTGCCTGAAACCTTCGGCATTTTAATATCAGAGATCACAAGGGCAAAATCATCTTTTTCCACCTGTTTCAAGCCATCGAGACCATCTTCCGCGCTTATGAATTCATAGTCTGGCAATTCGTCGGACAGGATGCTCTGCAATACGCTTGAGATCGCTTTATCATCTTCTACAATTAAGATTTTCTGCATTATAAAAATTTAGGGATTTTTTAAAAAAACTTATTAAAAATTGCTGAAAAATCATCAACAATCGTACCCAAAAGCATTTAACGGTCATATTGTCGCTGACCGAAAATTCCGGAGCCAATCCTTACCGAGGTGGCGCCACAATTAATGGCCAGTTTGTAATCACCGCTCATACCCATCGAAAGTGTATTCAGTTTTTTTTGTGCTGATAATTCATCGAATAACGCTTTCAAAGAATTGAATTCGTCTGTAATCTGTTCTTCATCTTCGGTAAAAGTAGCCATTCCCATGAGTCCGTCAATTTCAATATTTCGGTCGAGGGGTTGCAGGTAATTATTAAAAATACCTCGCGCTTCCTCATGAGTTAAGCCAAACTTGCTGTCTTCTCGGGCAATTTTTACCTGCAGCAGAACCTTTATTTTACGGCCAAACCGTGCAGCCTGACGATCAATTTCTCGCAGTATTTTTTCGGAGTCGACACTCTCTATCACGTCTATAAAAGGCACAATCTGTTTAACCTTGTTGCTTTGGAGGTTCCCGATAAGGTGCCATTTGATGTCTTTAGGCAGTTGCTCAGACTTTTCCAGCAATTCCTGCACACGGTTTTCGCCAAACGTTCTGTGACCGGCGTCATATAGAATCTTTACTGCTTCTGCCGGATATGTTTTGGAAACGGCCACCAACTGGACTTGCGGCGGCAGCTCTGAACTAATCTTTTTATAGTTTTCTGAAATGTGGGTTATGGATTCCATTTAACCTTAATGTCTTTTTATTCATTTTGAAGATGAAATATAATGATAATTTAACATCAGAGCAAGCACGCATTCACAGATGTTTCGGGTGATTTCACTTAAGCTCTGGTCATTTTATAGTATATATTTGTAATAGAGAGTTTAAATTTAAGTGATTATAACTCTTTCATTGTCTAAAAACAGTACTCAATCCAAAAATTATATAAATGCATGAAGCAAAAGATATATCGGGTGCAATAGGAGTAGGAGTACTGCTGATAACACTTCTTACGCTTTTTTACAGGCTGAGAAATGCCGGGCACGCAGGAATCTACTTTTTTGCGTCCCTACTTGTAATGACTTTGGTGGAAGGTTACAATACCATTCAAAGAGCACTGGACAGAGATTATAACTCCTCGCCAGTTTATATCATCGGTATGGAACTATTTGTGTTTGGGCTGCTCTTGCTCTACTTTCACAAATTACTTGTAAAACCGCTTTCCCGAAATATAAGCAAAGGCATCTTCGTTATCTTTTTCGCACAGTATATTTTAGGCGCAGTTCTCATCGATGACTTTTTTTTAAAGGTACCTTTCATCACCTATCTGCTTGGCGTTCTTTGTATTGCAGGTGTCGTAACTCTGGTGCTCTCCCAAACTTTTAATTCAAAAAAGATATTGGCATTGGAGCATTATTTTCCTTTTTGGGCATGTATCAGTACTTTAATTATCTTTATTGGTGCGCTTCCATTGATAATTGCAAGATATTATGCAGGTCTAAATGTGAATATATTTTATACGACGCTTTTTTTGGTACATGTTTTAGGCCATTTGGCAACAATTATTGGAATTCTGAAAGCTAAAAACGAAGAATAATACCATGCAACTGCAACTGTCTTCAACAGATATTATCCTGATTCTTTGCAGCGTCATAATTCTCATTGTATTACTGATTCTGATCGTAATTTATGGCGTTTTTATAAAGAAAAAATCAGAGTTGCTGCTTATACACCAGCAGAAAGAAGCTATCTTTGAGCAGGAACTTGCCCGCTCGCAGGTTGAACTTCAGAATCAGACTCTTAAATACATTGGGCAGGAGCTGCATGACGATTTAGGTCAAAAACTTTCGGTAGCACGTCTGATGACAAGCAAGCTAAAACATGCTGATACAGCTGATAACCGAATTGTTGAAGAAATCAATCTTCTTTTGGGCGAAAGTTTACAGGACATCCGTAATATCTCAAAATCTTTCATTAAACCTTCCACTGATGTAGGCGATTTTGTGGAATCACTTGAAAAAGAGATATTCAGAATAAAGCGTCTTTCGCTTTTAGAAGTAGATTACCGTATCAACAGACATCAGCTGCAGATAAGAGCTGAACATGGCCTGATATTGTTCCGGATAATTCAGGAGTGTATTACGAATGTTATTAAACATTCACGCTCAAAAAGTATTAAAATTATCGTGGAAGACAGACCAAGACTTACTAAATTTGTAATAAGTGATAAAGGAATCGGTTTCAAAACAGCGCGGAATTTTGAAGGCATCGGCCTTAAAAACATGATAAACCGCGCCAAAATAATTAATGCAGATTTCAAGATCAGTTCTGAAGAAAACCAAGGGACAGCAGTGACTATAATATATAAAAAACAATGATGGAACCTATAAAAGTAGCGATTGTGGACGATCATAAGCTAGTGTCGAAAGCACTTGAAAATATGATTTCTTACAATCCAAATTTCGACGTGATAATCAACAGTCCGAACGGCCAGGATTTTATCGAAAAACTCCGGACTACGCAGGATTTTCCTGATGTGGTGCTGATGGATATCAACATGCCGATAAAAAACGGCATAGAAACCACCGCCGAACTCAGCCGGGAATTCTCTCAGCTAAAGGTAATTGCACTCACGATGGAGGATCATGAAGGTACCATTATAAAAATGCTGAAAGCCGGCGCAAAAGGTTATCTGCTGAAAGATATGTCACCGGATATTCTGTATGATGCCATAGACATCGTGCACAAAAAAGGAATTTTTTATACAGATTTGGTGACGCAAAGCCTTTTAAAAATAAAAACGGAAGAAAAATTCATGGACACCCTCAGTGAAACACTGAAAGAGCGCGAACTTGAATTCATAAAATTAGCATGTTCGGAACTCACCTACCGCGAGATTGCAGACAGAATGTTCGTAAGTCCCAGAACAATAGATGGTTATCGTGATTCAGTTTTTATAAAACTTAATGTAAAATCACGCGTCGGAATCGTGCTGTTCGCTATTAAACACAATCTTTTTTAAAATAGGGTGTTTTCACGCTAAAAGCACTTCATGTTTAGTTGTATTTTTGAGCGTCAAACACAAAGACACAAATGATGAAGAAAAAACCGGTTTTTTAGGGAATCGGTTTTTTTGTGCAGTAATTCGTTTATAACTCGTTTCTCAACAGGTTCCTTAAATTTCTCATTCCTTCCGTAGCGGAAGTGCGAAAGCAGTTTTTGCTTTTTGTAAACCGGTTTTCAAGATTTGGATCAACAACAAACACCATGCCATCAGCTGGCAAATAATCGATTAGTCCAGCGGCTGGATAAACCTGCATCGAAGTTCCTATAATCAGCAATATATCTGCCTGACGTACAATTTCTGCAGCTCTTTCAAGTTCAGGCACCATCTCACCAAACCATACAATATGTGGCCTAAGCTGTACACCCCGCTCATCTGTGTCGCCAGGATGCAGATCGCCATCCCAAAACCGCAGATCATTTTCGGAATCGACAGGACGCACTTTTTTTAATTCGCCATGCAGATGTATTACATTTCTCGAACCAGCGCGTTCATGCAGATCGTCCACATTTTGTGTAATTATATGAACGTCAAAATTCTGCTCAAGTTCAGCTAAAATACAATGCGCCTCGTTCGGTTTTACATCTTTCAGTTGCCGCCGCCTTGCATTATAAAAATCAAGAACCAGCTTTGGATTTCGCATGAAACCTTCAGGACTTGCAACATCTTCAATGCGGTGATTTTCCCACAGACCGCCGGAATCACGAAATGTCGAAAGACCGCTTTCAGCTGAAATTCCCGCGCCCGACAGGACGACGAAGCGTTTTTTGCTAAAATTCTGAAGATTCTTGTCCATTAATCTAAATTAATAAAAATGATCTGCGCGGCAAAATTTAGTTTTAGGGTTAAATTTTTTAAGCTATAATCTCACATTTCATTGCAGGATTTGGGAAATTATCAAACAAGCGATCGAGTGCCGGCGCCGCGATGGCAGCAGACAATGGCAGGATGGCTACCCAAATTTTTCGTTTATCGACAATGATATTGCACAAGATTGGGGATATGTCATCGAGATCAAAAATGAAATCACTACTTATGGAGCAATCACTTTTGAGATTGAACCCGCATCTGAAGACATTTAAGCCAGTTGGCCGTCCCAAAAACCGTACGCTGTTATTCATCGCCTTGCAGTGTCAAATGATTTTTCTGGTCAGGGATTGGCTAAAATTATTTTTAACGAAGCCGAAAAAAACGGTTTTGGAGAAGGGATTTTCAATATAAAAGTAGACACCAACGTCGATAATGCAGCTATGCTTTCGATTTTGAACAGCTGTGGCTACCAATACCGCTGTGAAGTTTATTTCCGTGGAAGTGCAAGAAAGGCTTTTAAAAAATTCTTGCTAAAATACGTTAAGTGGTAATTATGCTCCACAAACTCGCTATTCCACGACATTTTAGCTAAATTTGTACTATTAAATCTAATTTGATATGTCTAAAAAAGCCATCTTAGCCATTCTTGACGGTTGGGGACTCGGCACAGATCCTGAAGTTTCCGCAATCGCCCAAGCGCAAACACCGTTTATTGATTCCTGCTATCAGAAATTCCCGAATACAACACTTGAAGCCAGCGGCACTGCGGTTGGTCTGCCCTTCGGGCAAATGGGTAATTCCGAGGTTGGACATATGAATCTCGGTGCCGGGCGGGTTGTTTATCAAAATTTGGTAAAACTGAATATGGCTGTGGAGAATGCGACATTAGGCAAGCAGAACGAGATTACAAAAGCATTTGAATATGCCGCATTAAACAAAAAAAACGTCCATTTCATCGGCCTGGTCTCTGATGGTGGTGTGCATTCGCATATTAATCATCTTAAAGGTTTGCTTACCGCGGCTCACGAATCCGGTCTCGAGAATGTTTTTGTGCATGCCTTCACCGATGGTCGTGATTGTGACCCGCATTCCGGCAAAGGTTTTATCGAAAATATTTTAGAGCATATGGCGCAAACCACCGGAAAACTTGCAACGGTAATCGGCCGTTATTACGCGATGGACCGTGACCGGCGTTGGGAACGCGTTAAATTAGCCTATGACCTTATGGTCCGTGGAATTGGCGAGAGAACCAAGGATATCATCAGCACTTTCGATAACTGCTACCGTGACGGAATTACTGACGAGTTTTTAAGACCGATTGTGTGTATGAAAGATGGCAATCTGCCTGTGGCGCGCATTCAGAATGAAGACGTGGTATTCTGTTTCAATTTCCGTACCGACAGGGGCCGGGAAATTACCGAAGTACTTTCACAGCATGAATTCCCTGAATTCGGTATGAGTCCGCTGGATCTTTATTATGTCACGATGACAAATTATGATAAAGATTTTAAAAACATCAAAGTGGTTTTTGATGAAAGCGTACTGCAGGATACATTAGGTGAAGTGCTCGAACGCAATGGAAAGACGCAGATACGTGTGGCAGAAACTGAAAAATATCCGCATGTAACATTCTTCTTCTCGGGCGGACGCGAGGCTGAATTTTCAGGCGAGCGACGTCTCCTTTGTCCAAGCCCTAAAGATGTTCCGACCTACGATTTTAAACCTGAAATGTCCGCATATGACATCACGGCGAAAATTCTTCCGGAGATCGAAAATGAAACGGCAGATTTCATCTGTCTTAATTTTGCCAATACAGATATGGTGGGCCATACCGGCGTTTTTTCCGCTGCTGTGCGAGCAGCCGAAGTGGTGGATGACTGCATAAGACAGGTTGCTACGGCAGCTTATGAACACGGTTATACGGTTTTCATCCTGGCCGATCATGGTAATTCTGACGTAATGAAAAATCCTGACGGAAGTCCGAACACGCAGCATTCCACCAATTTGGTTCCGCTGATTGTGATGGATAAGGATAAAACCTGGACCCTCAAACCTGGCAAGCTTGGCGACATCGCACCATCAATTCTTACGGTGATAAATCTGGCTATTCCTGAACAGATGACCGGTGATGTACTGCTTAGCTAAATTTTGTTTTTTTTTAATTTCTGTAAATTCTTTAATTATACGTTGGTTATTTAACTTAAAAATTATAATTTAGGTATAAATAACACAACTTGATACTAAGGATTTTTATTTTCGTGATGTTGCTTCTCGGGGCCGTTTGCGCGGCTCAAAACACGAGGGATACAATCAGAGAAAATTTAGATAAATCCGAAAACAGTTCGGAAAAGCTTAAATTATATAAAAGATACGCGGAGTTTTTTGAGACTAAAGATTTCGAACGCAGTATTAAACTTTCACACGAAGGCTGGAAACTTGCGAAAAAAACCAAACAGAAAACGCTGGAAGCTGATTTTCTGCGACAGCGCGGAAACGCCTATTATTTTTCCGGCAAGTTAGACAGCGCAGGCACCTTCTATTTTAGAGCGCTGGACATTCTTAAAACCCAAAAAGCGCCGCAAGAACTCGCCGAACTCTATAACAATCTCGGGAGATTCTACCGCAAAACGCGCGATTATCAGCGTGCGTTGCGGAATTATGACCTGGCACAAGACCTATATACTCAGCTCAATGATCTGGAGGGAATTGCCACGATATATAATGAAAGTGGAGTGGTGTATGAGTATTTGGAAAAACATGCTGAGGCGGTAAACCGCTATCAGAAATCACTTCAAATACAGCGTAAACGCGGCGATTTGGTCGGGCAGGGATATTCTTTGGAATTTATCGGTGGGAATTATATCCTGCAGAAAAAATTTTCGTTGGCGGAAAAATACCTTCTCGCATCAATCAAAATTCGTGAACAGACCAATGACGACTTTGCATTGGCGATGAGCTACAATGTGCTCGGAAAACTATATCTGGAGCAAAAGCGATACACTGAAGCGGAGATTTATCTGCTGAAAAGCAACGAAATCTCACGGAGGCTCAATTACCTGGATTTGCTGAAGGAAAATTATGATAACCTGTCAAAAATATATCGGATTCAGGGAAAAAATGACCAGGCGTATGCAAGTCTTGAAAATTTCAGAATAATAAACGACAGCATTTTTACGCTCGGAAAAGCTGAGCAGATTGAGGAACTTTCGGTTAAATACGAAACTGCTGAAAAAGACCGTCTGCTTTTGGCAGAAAAGTCAAAGGTTTTAAAGCGTAACGTGCTCCTTTTCGCATTACTCGGCATATTACTTCTCGGATTCTTTTATTATCAGAATTTCCGGACGCGCCAAAAAGTTCAACTACAACGGGCGATTTTGCATCAGCAGGAACTCGCTGCCAATGCCGTGATGAGAGCTGAAGATAACGAACGCAAACGCATGGCGGCGCAACTTCACGACGGTATCGGTCAGTTGCTATCTGCCGCAAATATGAATCTTAATTTTCTGAGTGAACTTAAAAAAGACGAAAGTCATTTTAGTACCGTACTTCGCAAAACACAGTCGGTTCTTGCGGACGCGATTTCGGATGTCCGCACACTTTCTCACCAGATCATGCCCAATATGCTCATCAGAAACAGTCTGCCAGATGCACTTCAAGACCTTGTAGCGAAAACAAGTTCGCCAAATTTGATGATTGAGTTAAATATAGAAGGTCTCCGCAAAGATCTGAATCAGACGCTTCAAGTGGTACTTTTCCGAGTGATACAGGAATGCCTCAATAATACAATAAAACATGCTCATGCTTCCAAAGTACAAATCACGCTTACGCAAAACGAAGGCTTTGTAGACGTACTTTATACCGATAATGGCGTCGGGTTCAACGTAGAAAAAGCGATTGCGGCCGGAGGTCTGGGCGTAGAAAACATAAGGTCGCGAATTGAGATGCTTAAAGGTACATACACACTGCAAAGCGAAAAACATCACGGAACTAAAGTCCAAATGAAAATTCCCTGCTGATGGATCTTCCAACAAAAATAGTGGTCGTTGACGATCACAATATCATTATTGAAGGTATCGAAATGCTGCTCACCTTCGAAAAAGACATTGCCATACAGAAAACGTATAATGACGCCAAACTTCTTATTGATGATCTGCGATGCGGGAAAATAAATATTGAAATAATTTTAATGGATCTTGTGATGCCAACGATTAATGGTCTTCAGGCTTCAAAAATTTTAAAAAAAGAATTTCCACAAATTAAAATTATTATACTTTCGATGAATTATGAGGCAAAAATCATTTATGAACTCATCGAAAAAATAGGTGTCGAAGGCTATCTTTCAAAAAAAATTTCGCGCAGCGAACTGGTAAGTGCAATAAAAAATGTGCGGAATGGCTACACGCATTTGTCTGCCGAAGCTTCTGAAATTTTGAGCGGATTTCGCCAGAAAATCATGAGTTATCCTGTGGTAAAACTGTCGGAGCGCGAAAAAGAAATCGTCAGACTGATGTTTAATGGGGACTCAAATAAAGAAATCGCTGCCAAACTTTTCATCAGCGCGAGCACCGTGGAAACTCACCGTAAGAATATTTACAGAAAAGCAGAAGTGAACAGCCTTCCCAAACTAATGCAGATAGTTTCCGAACTGCAGCTGCTGGATGATTTGAACTAAAATTTTTAGCTTTAAAATCTTCATTTTAATCTTAAAAAAATAAGATTTATCACTCATAATCTCATGCTTCGCGTAACGCGAAGCATTTTTGTTTAAAAAATACCCAAAATGGTGTAGAACGCCTTCACGAGCTCAGTGTATTTTTATTTCACAAAAAATCACAAATCATGAACTACAAAAATTTAATTATTGCAGCATTTGTCACAGCAAGTGTTGCGGTGCAGGCTCAGGAAATGAGCATTCTGGAGAAAGATTACGAAATTTCGCGAAAAGCAAAAAAGGGCTATCTGGGTGGAGTAGAACCGAAAGACAATGGAAATTTTGATATGATCTATTTCTTGCCATCGAGCAAAAGAATGGTAAAGATCGAAACCTACAGTTTCGACAAAGACGCAAACCTGACTGCAACAAAAAAAGACGAATGGGAAATTGAAAAAGCCCGTAAACGCTACAAAGGTCTTACCTACAAAGGAGATTTGCTGATCAACAATGCAATTTCGGTAAGTTCGAATCTGATGGGCAAACTCGTGTACAAGAACCGCAAAGTCACCGCCAAATACAATTGGCTTGCCGGCGGATATGTGCGCAAGGTAAAAATGATGGATAAGCAGAAACTCACCAATGACAATGGTGATGAATATCTGTTTGGCGGCGCTTACGAGGTGGAACGCGATAGTGCAATTCTCGTAATGGGCTATCCGTACAGCCGTGAAAAGGCAGATTTTTCTAAAATTGAGCTTCTGAAAGTTCAGAATGACGGCAGCATCCGTAAATTACAAACCATAAGTACGGGCGGGCAACTTCGGCCGGTTTTCTCAAAACCGCTGCTGGATGACGACAGCCGGAATATTGAAAATGACGATATGCCGCGGGATTGGGTTTTGGTAATGGCGCCTGCCAAAGGTACGAATGCCCAACCTAACGAAATGACGTATTTCCGCATCACGCCGGAAGGCGTATTGAAAGAAAATTTCAAATTCACTTCACCTACAGCCGGATACAGGATCATCAATGCCTATGAGAAAAACGGCAATGTGCTTTTGTATGGTCTCGGCATCAAAAAAGAGGGCAAAACAGCAGAAGAACTGCTCGGAATGTCGGTTTCACCTTCCAGTATGGATGCGGAAGAAATAGAACAGACCAAAAGCGGAAGTTCTGCTACAGAAAAAGTCCTGGGCAAACTTGGTGGCATAGGCGGGCTGGTGAGTGCCGGAAAAAAAGCCGTGAACATGGCTACCGGTAAAGAAGAAATGATGCCAAGCCAGGACGATCTTGAGAATGCAATGGACGAGAAAAAATACACAGATTTCATCATCTGCAAAGTTTCCGGCGGACGGATGGCCTTCGCAAATGCCACACCGATCGAAGAACTAAACCAAAAAGCGGTCGCGGGACCGGACATGAAAAAAGCGCTGACATTCGACGGTAAAAAATTTAAAACCAACAATTTCCAGATTTTAAGTGACGGCTCTATGGTTTTAAGCTTCCAGGATTTCAAGAAAAACAACGCCGGAATCGGTGGCAATAAAATGTTGAATACCCTTGCGGGCATTCGCACTTCATCCAGCGGGCCAAAATACGAAAGAGTTTATCAGGGTCTTTATATGCTTCATCTCAGTCCGGAAGGCAGCTTAAAGAAAAATTATACGGTACTGCTTGATCAGAAAAACAAAAAGGGTTTCTTCAACAGTTCGCCGATGACCGCAGACAATTTCCCTGCAACGAGTTATGTGATCGAAAGCAAAGACGGCAAATCTGTGAACTGGGTTATGGAAATGGTAAAAGCGATTGATAAAGATACCGATTTCAGCAGCTTTATGAACTTTGACGGTTCTACTACAAATACTACTACCACTTCATATTCACCATTTTACAGTATTGAGTTCGGAAAACTCAATCTGGCTGAAGGTTCATCATCCGCCTTCCGCACATTGGGTGATCTGGAGAAAAAGAAATATTATCTGTATGATAAATACAACCGTATTCAGATTGGTGATTACACTTATTTCTTCAGTGAGACACCGAATGGTGACCGGCTTCTAATCTCCAGACTTGATGTGAACCAGTAAATATGACTATAGTGATTTCCGCGCCCTTCGAATATAATCAAACGGTTTAAAGGCATAGATGGGTGCGGTTTTCTATCATTAAAAAAACAAAATTAACAACCATGAAAACTTATATTAAATTTTTAACAGTTACATATATTATACTCTTCGCATCAATGAATATTATATCCTGCGAACGTTCAGACAGCGACAGTGACGAAGAAACGCCACCAGCTACGACGGGATTTTTCTGGCGCGAAAATGATATGAATGCAACACAGAAAACGGCTGGATCTTCCGAACTGAGAACGCAATATAAAAGCATATTTGCGTTTACCGGTAACAGCAGCACCTCCGGAACCGTATTCGAAATTAACCTTACCGGCACTGCAGCAGCTACTTATGATCTTTCTACAACAGGAAATGCATTATATTTCAATGGCTTCGGCACTGCAACTGCCGGAAAAGTAATTATCATTAAAAATGATGGAAGCAAAGCCTCCGGCACATTTGAGGCAACCGGTACGGGCGGTACGGTTTCTAAAGTATACGGTACATTCACAGACATTACAGTAAACTAGATTTTCACAGAACTGAACACAAATGATGAGGATGCAGGCCGGAATTTTTTCCGGTCTTTTGGTAATGTAATATGCACTAAATACTATTTTGTTATATTTGCGTACCGGCAAAAATTAACATAATGTACGATAAACTTGTAAGAATAGAAGTAATGCGCAATTTGGGTAAAGAAGTGAGCGACTTTATTTCGACCTACCTTACCCCTGTAGAAAAGATTTGGCAACCCACTGATTTTTTACCCGATCCTTCTTCAGAACAATTTAAATTTGATGTAGAAGAACTGCAGACCTATGCGCAGGAAATGCCTTACGATCTTTTCGTAACCCTGATTGGCGACTGTATCACCGAAGAAGCGCTTCCAAGTTATGAATCGTGGATTATGGGCATCGACGGTATCGAGCAGGAAGAAAGAAGCGGCTGGTCTCAATGGGTCCGCAGCTGGACAGCAGAAGAAAACCGCCATGGTGACCTTCTAAATAAATATCTTTACCTGTGTGGACGCGTGAATATGCGCGAAGTTGAAATTACCACACAATATCTTATTCAGGACGGTTTTGATCTCGGTACATCTATGGATCCTTACCGCAATTTTGTTTACACCAGTTTTCAGGAAACAGCCACCAATATTTCTCACAGACGTGTAGGATCATTGTCCAAACAAACCGGTAACACCAAGCTTTCACGGATGTGCGGTGTGATAGCGGCTGACGAAGCGCGGCATGCCAAAGCTTATAAACATTTTGTAACCCGCATTTTCGAGCTTGATCCTTCCGAAATGATGTTGGCTTTCGAAGATATGATGCGCAAGAAAATCGTGATGCCCGCACACCTGATGCGCGAATCGGGCCAGAAAGCAGGTGAACTTTGGGGACATTTTTCAGACGCGGCGCAGCGTGCGATGGTTTACACAGGCCAGGATTACATCGACATTCTGAGCACACTGCTGAACGACTGGAAAATTGAACACATCAAAGGACTTACCGAAAAAGCGGAAAAAGCACAGGAATATCTGATGAAATTGCCGGGCAGACTCCAGCGTTTAACAGACAGAATCGCAACACCTGATTTGGAATATCAGTTCAAGTGGGTGAAGTCTTAACAAAAATTAAATTCCAAATTACATTTTCATTATAAGCGGCAGATTTTCTGCCGCTCTTTTATTTTATTATCTTTGCTCCGCCGAAATTTTACACTAATGAAAAGCAACAAAAAGCTCGCGATTGATTTTGACGGAACCGTTGTGGAAGACGCATACCCGGGTATTGGGAAACCTAAAACTTTTGCCTTTGAAACTTTGCGAAAACTACAGTCCGAAGGCTACAGACTCATTTTATGGACTTACAGACATGGAAAAACGTTGGACGAAGCTGTGGAGTTTTGCCGTAAAAACGGTGTTGAGTTTTATGCCGTCAATTCCAGTTTCGAAGGTGAAATTTTTGATGCGGACATGGCCTCGCGTAAAATAGATGCAGACCTTTTCATTGATGACCGAAATCTGGGCGGCTTTCCGGGCTGGGGCGAAATATATAACATCATCACCGACCGTATTGAGTTTCGTGTTGAAGGTGCGGAAGTTTTGGCCTACTCAAAGATGAAAAAGGAAAAGAAAAAAGGTCTTTTCTGGTAAACTTCGCTCGATGAATTCAATATAATTTTAAGCCGATTTAAAACAAATACATGATCATTTTAAAAACACTGGACGAACTGCGGGTAATGCGCGAAAGCGTACAACTGGTTTCCAAAACCCTCGGAATGTTGGCAAAAGAAGTCAAACCTGGCGCCACCACCGCCCATCTTGACAAATTAGGCGGCGAGTTTATCCGTGATCATGGCGGCGAACCGGCTTTTCTGGGTATGTACGGCTTCCCAAAAAACCTTTGCATATCACCCAATGAAGAGGTAGTGCACGGAATTCCGAATGATAAGCCGCTTGTCGAAGGCGATATACTATCTGTAGACTGCGGCGTCTACATGAACGGCTTTTACGGCGATCATGCGTACTCTTTTGAGGTAGGTGAAGTGGTTCCGGAGACTAAAAAGTTGCTTCAAGTAACGAAAGAATCTCTGTATAAAGGTATTGCGCAGTGTGTTCGTGGCAAAAGAGTTGGAGACATTTCAAATGCCATTCAGGAACATTGTGAAAAGCATGGATATGGCGTGGTGCGAGAACTTGTCGGTCACGGTGTAGGCCGGAAGATGCATGAAGATCCGCAGGTGCCAAATTATGGACGGAAGGGCAGTGGAAAAGTGCTGAAAGACGGAATTGTGCTGGCTATCGAACCTATGGTGAATTTAGGTACCGAAAAGGTTAAATTTCACGCGGACGGCTGGACGGTAACTTCACTGGACAACTCACCATCCGCACATTTTGAACATAATGTCACGATTATCGGTGGTAAACCGGTATTGCTGAGCACTTATAAATATATTTACGAAGCGTTGGGTATTACAAGTACCGAGGAAGACGCATTCATGCTGGATTTTTGATGAAAAAAGTTGCCAAATTTCTGTTAAATAAAATTCCGCGTCCAGTGCTTATTAATTTAAGTATCTTTCTGCGACCATTGATTTATCAGTTTTTTAAAGGCAACCGGTTTAACGATCCAATTGATGGCAAATCATACCGAAAATTTCTCCCATATGGCTATGGCAAACAGCGTGACAATGCGCTTTCACCCGGAACGCTGAGTCTTGAACGGCATCGCCAGATGTGGCTTTTTCTGCAAAATGAAACCGATTTTTTCACAAAGAATTACAAAGTACTGCATATTGCGCCGGAACAGGAATTCCTGCGGCGATTTCGCAGGATGAAAAACCTGCAGTATGTTTCCGCGGACCTTTTTTCACCGATAGTGGACGTAAAAGCGGACATTCTGGATTTGCCTTTTGAAGATGAAAGTTTTGACGTGATTTTCTGCAATCATGTTTTAGAACATATCGAGGACGACCGCAAAGCAATGGCTGAACTTTTCCGTGTAATGAAAAAAGGAGGCTGGGGAATTTTCCAGGTGCCGATGAAGAACGGATTAGAAAACACTTACGAAGACTTCTCAATTAAAGATCCAAAAGAAAGACAGAAACATTTTGGGCAATATGATCACGTCCGCTGGTACGGGATGGATTATTTTAAGAGACTTGAAGACAGTGGTTTTATGGTAGATAAAAATTTCTATTCACGAACTTTTTCAGCTGAAGAACGTACACGATTTGGCCTGATGGAAAATGAGATATTGCCTGTTGTCTCTAAAAATTGATTTCTGAATTCCTGACTTAAATTAGAAAATTTAATAATTTAAATCTAAATCTACGACCCACAAAATTCCGTTTGCTTCGCTGTTGATATTTTAAAAGTAAGGATTGTTTCGTTAACTTTGCAAAAGGTGCAATAACGGACCTATCTTTAATAATTTATTTTAATGCACAAAGCTGGATTTGTAAATATAGTCGGCAAACCGAACGTTGGGAAATCAACTCTGCTTAATCAACTGATGGGCGAAAAACTCGCCATCGTTACTCAAAAAGCACAAACAACACGACACAGGATCTTCGGAATTTATAACGAAGACGATCTGCAGATTGTCTTTTCGGACACGCCCGGCGTGCTTGACCCAAAATACGGCTTGCAGGAAAAAATGATGGATTTCGTAAAAGATTCATTACAGGACGCAGACGTATTTCTCTACATTGTGGATGTGCTTGATAATAGTGAACAATCTGAATTCTTGATTGAAAAACTCAATAAAATTCCGGTGCCGGTTCTGATTTTAATCAATAAAATCGACCAGTCCAACCAAACTGACCTTGAAAAAACCATGGAACTTTGGCACGAAAGAATTCCAAAAGCCGAAATTCTGCCTATCTCCGCACTCCGCGGGTTCAATACAGACGTTATTTTACCTAAACTTAAATCTCTACTTCCGGAAAGTCCGCCATATTACGATAAAGATATGTACACGGACAAATCTGAAAGATTTTTTGTCAATGAAGCGATCCGCGAGAAAATACTGTTGAATTATGAGAAGGAAATACCGTATTCGGTAGAGGTGGTGACTGAAATGTTTAAAGAAAAAGAAGGCATCATATTCATCGATTCCATAATTTATGTTGAGCGTGATACGCAAAAAGGCATCATCATCGGTCACAAAGGCGAAGCCATAAAAAAAGTGGGCACAGAAGCCCGGCTTGATCTTGAAAAATTTTTCGCAAAAAAAATACACTTGAATCTCTTTGTAAAAGTGAAGAAAGACTGGCGCAAAAACGATCGCGACCTCAAAAATTTCGGTTACCGCTAGTAGTTGCCGGTACAGCTTATTTTCTTAAATTTGGTAAAATTTGTCCCGATGAACTACTTTACTTCTTCGCAAAGTAACGCTGCTATCAGTGATATTGTAATTCTTGTAACCAGAATTTTTGTAGGATTTGCAATGCTGTCGCACGGTTTTCCAAAACTGCAGCAGCTTTTCTCCGGCGAAGAAATTCAGTTTTACAGTTTCCTTTGGTTTAGCCCGAAAAGCACGCTCATTTTAGCTGTTTTTGCAGAATTTGTATGTTCCATCTTTATTATACTTGGTCTTTTCACACGTTTTGCCTTATTTTTCCTCATCATCACAATGGCCGTTGCAGGACTTGTCGTTCATGGCGCAGATCCTTTTGCCAAACGTGAAATGAGTTTACTTTATCTGTCTGCTTATCTGTTGCTTTTCGCATTCGGACCCGGCAGATATTCCGTAGACGCCATGATTACCCGGCGCAGGCAATCGAGCTGGTAAAATTTTTTTTTCTTACTTGCAATGCATTGACAGAACGTTGGTGCATTTTTTTTAAATTTTACTTCAACCTAAATATATCATTATGAGAATTAAAACAGCGGTCATCGCGTTACTTTTTACGGGACTGACTTATGCACAGGAAAATCTTACCTTCCAGCAGCCGTCTGCCGAAATCATGCAACTTGCAGATTTTCAGCGTGCGCCGGGCGTCATCATGAACAGTAAAAAAGACTGGATTGTTTTCACTTATCGAAATACATACAAAACATTAGATGAACTGAACCAGCCTGAAATGAAGCTGGCAGGTCTGCGTGTAAATCCCGTGACGAACATTGGCAGTACGATTACCTATGTCAACAATCTTAAAGTACGCAGGCTAAAAGATAAGAATGAAACGCAGGTAAAAGGTATTCCGGCAAATCCTAAAATTTCATATACCAGCTTTTCACCGGACGAAACCAAATTGGCGTTCACGAATACAACTTCAAAAGGAGTAGAGTTGTGGGTTCTGGATCTCGCTTCAGCCACGGCAACAAAGATCAGCGCCGATAACCTCAATGCAAATCTCGGTACGCCCTACGTTTGGATGAAAGATTCCAATACACTTTTGGTGAAAAAAATTCCGGCGGAGCGCAAAGCCCTGATCGATTCGAAAAGGGAAATTCCGGCGGGACCTACAGTTTCTACGGCAGACGGAAAAGTTTCGCAGAACAGAACCTATCAGGATTTGCTCAAAAATCCGCAGGACGAGCAGAATTTTGATACACTTGCTACCTCCGAACTTGTGAAAGTAACGGTTGACGGAAGTGAAAGTACTTTCAAAGGTGCAGCCATCTATTCAGGAATGAGTCTGTCACCGGACGGTAACTTTGTGATGCTTACCACGATACAGCGGCCATACTCATACATCGTACCTCTGAGCCGCTTTCCGATGACGAGTACAGTTTATGACACGAACGGAAATTTGGTAAAAACTGTAAATGAGATACCTTTGACTGAAATTATGCCTAAAGGTTTCTCATCTGTCCGTACAGGAAAACGGAACATGACCTGGCGCGATGACGAGCCGGCAACTTTGGTCTATGCTGAGGCGTTGGACGGCGGTGATCAGGCTAAATCTGTCGAATTCCGCGATGAGATATTTCTGTGGCGGGCTCCGTTCAACGCTCAGCCCACGTCATTCTTCAAAACAAAACAAAGATTTAATAATATCGATTGGTCAAATGCGGATTTTGCGGTGATCACAGATTCCTGGTATGACACGCGCAATACCAAATCTTATCTTATCAATCTGAAAGACAATTCGCAGCGAATCATCGATGACCGTAATTATCAGGATGTGTACACAGATCCAGGTTCGTTTAACCAAACTAAAAATGAATTCGGCCGAACTGTAATTAATGCCAAAAATAACAAAGCGTATCTCGTGGGTGACGGTTTCACAAAAAACGGCCAGTTTCCGTTTATCGATGAAGTTGACGTGAAAACTTTAGCTAAAAAACGTATCTACACGTCCAAGCTTAAAGATTCAAAGGAGAGTATCATCGATATTCTTGATGCAAAAAAAGGTGAAGTACTTGTCGTGGAACAGTCGCCCAGCATGTATCCAAACTATTTTATCAGAAATATTAAAAACAGCAAAAATACGTCGCTCACATCCTTTCCAAACCCGTTTGAGAGCATTAAAAACGTTCATAAAGAGGTCATTAAATACAAACGGAATGATGGAGTAGAGCTCACCGGCACACTTTATCTGCCGGCAGGTTTTGACAGAAAAAACCCGAAAGAGAAGCTGCCGTTGCTTATTTGGGCTTATCCAACGGAGTACAAAGACAAAAATACCGCGGGACAGAACACTCAGAATCCGAATGACTTTACATTTCCGAGCTACGGGTCGTTCATTTATTGGGTGACAAAAGGTTATGCGGTTTTAGATGATGCGGCGTTCCCCATAATCGGAGAAGGTAAGACCGAACCCAATGACACTTTCATTCCCCAACTTGTGGCTAATGGAAAAGCTGCAATAGACGCCGTGGACAAATTGGGATATATTGACCGTTCGAAAGTTGCCGTGGGCGGACATTCTTACGGTGCATTTATGACGGCAAATTTGCTTACACATTCTAAAGATTATGCCTGCGGAATTGCTCGGAGCGGTGCCTACAACCGTACTCTGACGCCATTTGGTTTCCAGTCGGAACAGCGGAATTACTGGGATGTGCCGGAAGTTTACAATACGATGTCTCCATTCATGAACGCAGACAAAATGAAGACTCCGATGTTGCTGATTCACGGTGAAGCAGATAATAATCCCGGGACATTCACTTTGCAAACCGAAAGATATTTTCAGGCGCTGAAAAATCTTGGTGCTCCGGTGAGGATGGTTTTGCTGCCGCTGGAATCTCACGGATATGCAGCGCGAGAAAACATTTTGCACGTTTTGTGGGAACAGGATCAATTTCTTGAGAAATGTTTAAAATAATAAACAAAAGGTCTTCCGGATTTGGAAGACCTTTTTTTTTGTAAACTGTTTGGATATACTTGTTCGGGGAACATTACTAATGTTTAATTATAACTAAATGCTTCGGAATAAAAGCTTATCAATTCTACATTCGCAATAAGAATTTAATTAATGCTCAAAACAAAAAGTGCTACAATTTAACATAATATAAATTATAGGACATTTTGTAAAGTTGGTGCCTATTTCCTACTTACTAAAAATTTGTAATTTTATCTTTCTTTTAAAAATGTAAACATGAATAAAATCTGTCTTGCAGCGTTGGCTGCACTAATTTTTACGAGCTGCGAAAAAAAATCTGATCAATTAACGGTAAATGAACCAGCACCGGATTCTGCTATCGTGCCTGAAACTAATGAGCCGATGGAATCTTCTACGGTTCAGAACTGCTATATATCTGTTGTTGGCAAAGATTCGGTTTTCGTTTCACTTGAGGACAATCTGGGGACCTTTATCGGCAAAATGCGCTATAAAAATTTTGAAAAAGACAGCTCAATCGGTGATATTTCCGGTACACAAAACGGTGATACGCTAAAATTAAACTATGTTTTCGAAGCTGAAGGAATGACATCTGAACGCGAAATTTATTTTCTTAAAAAAGACGGAAACTTACTTGAAGGCATTGGTGACCACGTCACAGAAGGCAGTACAGACCGTTATG
>JAEZYN010000136.1 GCA_023419095.1 Bacteroidota bacterium
CTCCGGTATGTACCCCCACAGGATCTATATTCTCCATGTTGCAGACTACGATAGCATTATCGTTTTTGTCGCGCATCACCTCGTACTCGATTTCCTTGAAACCGGCGATGGATTTCTCGATCAGACACTGCGTTACCGGCGAATATTTGAGACCAAAGCCTGCGATTTCCTTCAGTTCCTCGTCGTTGTGCGCAATTCCGCCGCCTGTTCCACCCATGGTAAATGCAGGACGAACAATCACCGGATAACCGATGTTATGTGCAAACTCAAGAGCACCCTGAACTGTATTTACAATGTCGGAATCCGGCACTGGCTCATCCAGTTCGCGCATTAGCTCACGAAAAAGGTCGCGGTCTTCGGCCTGGTTTATCGCAGAAAGTTTCGTTCCGAGAACCTCCACTTTGCATTCTTCCAGAATCCCGGATTTCTCCAGTTCTACTGCCATGTTCAGACCGGTTTGGCCGCCCAGTGTCGGCAGAAGCGCATCCGGCCTTTCCTTTCGGATGATATGGCTCACAAACTGGAGCGAAATGGGTTCGATATACACCTTATCGGCAATCTCAACATCCGTCATGATCGTCGCGGGGTTGGAGTTGATCAGAATCACCTTATAGCCCTCTTCCCGCAAAGACAGGCAAGCCTGTGTGCCCGCATAATCGAATTCAGCCGCCTGCCCGATGATGATTGGCCCGGAGCCGATGACGAGGATGGTTTTTATGTCGTTTCTTTTCATTTTTATAGTAGATTCAAGAATCAGGAACCGAGATTCAAGATTTTTTTACAAGGTTGTTTTTAAAGGAATAAATCATTTTTTGAATTTCAGACACATCGGCAATCAAGTCATTAGCAGAAACATCGTCCAAAAGTTCAAGTTCTTTAGATAAAATTAACTGTGTCTGAAGCTCAAACGCAGATCCCAGTGCGATTGCGAGGAAATGATTGAATTCTTTTTCGCTGTTCCGGCCAGAACCTTCAGCAATATTTGACGGAATCGAAACTGCGGATCTTTTCATCTGAGAAATCAAACCAAATCTTTCATCAGATGATATTTTATGAGAAATAAGATAAATTTTCTTTGCAAGAAGAATTGATTTCTGCCAGAAAATTAGTTTTTCAAAATTATGCATGGTCTTGGCTCCCGATTCTTGGCTCTTGCTTCTTAAACCCTTCCATTAAACTAATAAACTCATCAAACAGATAATTCGCGTCCTCGGGGCCCGGGCTGGCTTCCGGGTGATACTGAACGGAGAAGCACGGGTGGATTTTATGTTTGAGTCCTTCGTTGGTTCTGTCGTTCAGAGCGATGTGGGTTTCTTCCAGATCGGTGTTTTTGAGGGATTCTTGGTCTACTGCGTAACCGTGATTCTGGGAAGTGATGGCAACTTTATTGGTCTTTAAGTCCAACACAGGATGGTTTCCGCCGCGGTGACCGAATTTAAGTTTGAATGTTTTTGCGCCGCACGCCAAACCGATCAGCTGGTGTCCAAGGCAGATTCCGAAAATCGGCACTTTACCGAGCAGACCGTTGATGAGTTCTGACGCACCTTTCACATCTTCGGGATCACCGGGACCGTTGGAAAGCATGACACCATCAGGATTTATCAATAAAATTTCTTCGGCAGTGATATTTTGCGACACTACGGTTACGTCGCAGTCGCGTTGGGTAAGTTCGCGCAGGATGCCGAGTTTAGAACCGAAATCGACTAAAACAACTTTTAATCCGCGTCCCGGACTGGCGTACGCAGTTTTTGTAGAGACACTTTCAACCTGATTGGTTGGAAAATCAGTAGTTCTTAAAGATTCGATTACTTCGCTTTCATTTGCATCTGCAGGAACAATTTTACCTTTTACAACGCCTTTGCTGCGTAAAACACGGGTCAATCTTCTTGTATCAACTCCTGAAATACCAGACAGTTTTTTCTTCTGGAAGAATTCATCAAGTGTCAGTTGGTTCCTGAAGTTGGACGGATAATCGCACAGTTCCTTTACGATCAGTCCTTTGATTGCGGGCTCGATACTTTCATAATCATCGCGGTTGATACCGTAATTTCCGATAAGCGGATACGTCATGCAGACGATCTGTCCGCAGTAGGACGGATCAGAAATAAGCTCCTGGTAACCCGTCATTCCGGTATTGAAGACCACTTCCCCGCCGGTTTCAAGGTGAGCGCCGAAACCTTCACCATGGAAAACGTCACCGGTTTCTAATATTAATTTCTTTTTCATTCTTATTTTAGATTTTAGAATCAAGAACCAAGAATCAAGATGCAAGACTCCGCTTTGGAGATTATACACGATCATGTGTTCTCGATTCTTCGTTTTAGCTCTCGGCTCCTGACTCTTGCCTCTTGACTCTTGACTCTTGGCTCTTAGCCAAACTGAAAACCTTCCGCTTCCAGCGCATCTTTTAAAATTGCCATCCGCGCGAAAACACCGTTCTGCATTTGTTTGAAAATCCGTGATCGACTGCATTCCACAAGGCTATTGGCTATTTCAACACCACGGTTGATCGGTGCGGGATGCATGATGATGGCCTTTTCTTTCATCATTTTCTCACGCTCAACCGTCAGACCGAATTTGCGGTGATAGCTTTCGAGCGAAATCTTCATCTTTTCGCCGTGTCTTTCATGCTGAATTCTCAGAAGCATCAAAACATCCACTTCTTTCACCAGATCATCGATGGACAGATAGGTTCCGTTGATGATCGTACCTTCGTCAAACCATTTTTCCGGACCTGAAAAATATACCTTCGCGCCCATTTTGCGAAGCGCTACGGCGTTAGAGTTCGCTACTCTGCTGTGCTTCACGTCACCTACAATTCCGATTTTCAAACCTTTAAACTGACCGAATTCCTGACGTATCGTCATCAGGTCAAGCAGATTCTGCGAAGGATGGTTTCCGGTACCGTCGCCACCATTGATGACAGGCAAATCAATGGATTTCAGTTCTTCGTAAAATTTGTCTTTCGAATGCCTCACCACGGCCAGGTCAATGCCTAAACTTTTTAAAGTCTTCACCGTATCATACAACGATTCTCCTTTGTTGAGGGAACTGGTAGTGATATCAAACGGTACTACCTGAAGACCCAGTTTGCGCTGGGCAATATCAAAACTGGTTTTTGTGCGCGTGCTGTCTTCGAAGAAAAGATTGGTAACAAATACATCCTGCGTAGCACGCTGGATCTTTCCGTTCGCGAATTCGTCAGCTGAATCGAGCAATGAATTGATTTTTTCAATGGAGAAGTCGGTGATTCTTAACATAGTTTTTAGATTTTAAGTCAAAAAAAAACGAAGCCAAAAAAGCTTCGTTTTAAATAAATATTGTTTTGCCGGCATCGCTGCCTTTGTGTAGATCGTCTAATGGAAATGTACCTTTCATTAGGCGCAAATGTACGAAATATTTTATTTCCTGCGAAACGGTGGAACCAATTTCTGCTAAAAATGGTTACAGTGTCATTCTGTATCCTTTTTATTTTTAAATTTAAGATAAAATTAATGTCTAATGAAAAACTATTATATAGACAGTCTGCCCGACTATTTCAAACAGTATAAAAAATCAATTAAAAACCCCAAAAGGTTTTGGGACAAAATTGCTGATGAAAACTTTGTTTGGTACCAGCGCTGGAGCAAAGTGGTGGAATATGACATGCAGGAGGCGAAAATCAAATGGTTTAAAAACGCCAAACTGAACATCACCAAAAACTGCCTGGACCGCCATCTGGCCCTTCGTGGGGATAAAACCGCCATCATCTGGGAACCCAACGATCCGGGCGAGGAGGCGCAGCATATCACTTACGCCGATCTGCACGAACGCGTCTGCAAAATGGCGAACGTGCTGCGTGACCTTGGCGTGAAAAAAGGAGACCGCGTATGCATCTACCTTCCCATGATTCCCGAGCTTGCGGTGACCATGCTGGCGTGCGCGCGGCTGGGAGCCGTACATTCCGTGATATTTGCGGGTTTTTCCGCTGCGGCAGTGACCTCACGGGTTAATGATTGTGAAGCAAAATGGATCGTATGCTCAGACGGAAGTTACCGCGGGAACAAAGCCATCGACCTAAAAGGCATTATCGATGAGGCGGTGGAAAACTGCCCAAGCGTAGAAAAAATTCTGGTGGTGAAACGCACCGGCGGCGAGGTGACCATGAAGGAAGGCCGCGATTTCTGGCTGGAACCGCTGTATGAGAAAGCGCCTTCAGATTTTATTTCGGTAATTATGGATGCCGAGGATCCGCTCTTTATCCTTTACACGTCCGGATCTACAGGCAAGCCGAAAGGTATGCTTCACACCACTGCCGGGTACATGGTCTACACGGCATACACCTTTAAAAACGTTTTTAATTATCAGGAAAACGATATTTACTGGTGTACGGCTGATATTGGCTGGATCACCGGCCACTCATACATCCTCTACGGACCGCTCGCAAACGGTGCTACCACAGTGATTTTTGAAGGTGTACCGACTTATCCTGAACCTGACCGTTTCTGGGAAGTGATTGAAAAACATAAGATTACACAGTTTTACACGGCGCCCACTGCCATCCGTTCACTCGCGAAAGAATCCTATGAATGGGTTGAGAACCGTGATCTGTCGAGTTTACGTGTCATCGGTTCTGTAGGCGAACCAATTAACGATGAAGCCTGGCACTGGTACAACGATCATGTGGGCAAGAAAAAATGTCCGATCGTCGATACCTGGTGGCAAACAGAAACCGGCGGCATCATGATTTCACCGATACCGTTTGTAACTCCCACCAAACCCACGTATGCTACACTTCCCCTTCCCGGAATTCAGCCGGTTTTAATGGACGACAAGCGGAACGAGATTACGGGAAATCAGGTTGACGGCAACCTCTGCATCCGTTTTCCCTGGCCCGGAATTGCGCGCACCATCTGGGGCGATCACCAGCGGTACAAAGACACCTACTTTACGGCTTTCCCGGGCAAATATTTCACCGGCGACGGCGCACTTCGTGACGAAGTTGGCTATTATAGGATTACGGGACGGGTAGATGATGTGATTATCGTTTCGGGTCACAATTTGGGTACAGCGCCGATAGAAGACAGTGTAAACCAACATCCGGCCGTAGCAGAATCAGCGATTGTGGGTTATCCGCATGATATCAAGGGAAGTGCACTTTACGGTTATGTAATTTTAAAAGATACAGGTGAAAGCCGCGACCGCGATAATCTCAGAAAGGAAATAAACCAGGTGATCAGCGATACCGTAGGTCCTATTGCCAAGCTCGATAAGATTCAGTTTGTTTCTGCGCTGCCGAAAACGCGTTCCGGGAAAATTATGCGTAGAATCTTAAGAAAGATTGCGGAAGGTGATTTCAGCAATTTTGGCGATACTTCTACCCTGCTGAATCCGGAAATTGTGGATGAGATCAAGAATGAAAGGGTTTAATTCGGGCACATTCGGGAGAAAATCACTTTCGGCTTGACGCTTAATATCTTATCTTTGCCCAAACAATTTTTAATATGAAGTTTTTCATCGACACGGCCAATCTGGATCAGATCAGAGAAGCACAGGACCTCGGAATTTTAGACGGCGTAACCACCAATCCATCACTGATGGCCAAAGAAGGCATCAGCGGCAAGGAAGCAATCCTTACCCATTATAAAACCATCTGTGAGATTGCAGACGGCGACATTTCAGCAGAAGTTCTTAGTACAACCTACGAAGAAATGATTGCGGAGGGTGATGAACTGGCCGCCATTCACCCAAACATCGTGGTAAAGATCCCGATGATCAAAGACGGCATTAAAGCGCTTAAATATTTTTCAGACAAAGGCATCAAGACCAACTGTACCCTGATATTCTCTGCCGGACAGGCTTTGCTTGCCGCTAAAGCAGGTGCAACCTACGTTTCACCTTTCCTTGGAAGACTTGATGATATCTCGGTTGACGGCCTGAATCTGATTGAGGAAATCCGGATAATTTTTGATAACTATATGTTCGATACTGAAATCCTCGCCGCCTCTATCCGTTCGCCAATGCACATCATCAACTGTGCAAAAATTGGTGCAGATGTAGTGACTTCACCGCTTGGATCTATTTTAAATTTACTCAAACACCCTTTGACAGACTCCGGTCTGGCGCAGTTTGTAGCTGACGCGAAGAAAATGGGTTAACGATATTTTTACTTATATGAGACCGTTTGCTGACCGCATGCGGTTTTTTTTTGCTTTAATGCTACACAATTTTAAGCAATCATATTGTACGCAATATAATTTTGCGTATCTTTGACGCCAGAAAATTTAAACAAAAGCAATATGTCTTTAATAGAAAATTTAAAATGGCGCCACGCCGTAAAAGCTTATGATCCCGCCAAAAAAGTAAGTGAGCAAGATCTTCACAAAATTTTGGAAGCAAGCCGTTTGGCTCCCACGTCTTCCGGGCTTCAGCCTTTCCGTGTAATCTTAGTTGAAAACCAGGAACTGAAAGAGAAAATGGTTGCCGGAGCACTGAATCCTGAAGTTATGCGTGACTGTTCGCACGTTCTCGTATTCGCCGCCTGGGATAGCTACTCAGCGGAAAAGATTGATAAAGTTTACGATTATCATACCGAAGTGCGTGATCTTCCTCAGGGTAGGTTCAACAGCTATACCGACCAGCTGAAGACGATTTATGGTGCGCAGACAGCCGAAGAAAATTTTGCACATACGGCAAGACAAACCTACATCGCATTAGGTCTTGCGATGGCTCAGGCGGCGGAACTGAAGATTGACAGTACGCCGGCGGAAGGTTTCAGCAACGAAGTGGTGGATGAGATTTTAGGTCTGAAAGAACTTGGTTTAAAAAGCGTTACTTTGCTTTATCTTGGCTATCGGGATGCCGAAAACGACTGGCTCTCAAAAATGAAAAAAGTAAGGATTCCGATGGAGGAATTTGTTATTGCTAAATAATTATTTAAATAAGATCACCATGGACCACGCGGCGACACCCAAACTTGAAAACCAGCTCTGCTTCCCGTTTTACGTGATCGCAAAAGAAATCACGGGAATGTATCGTCCTTTTCTGGAAGAGCTGGACATTACTTACTCGCAATACCTTGTGATGATGGTTTTATGGGAATATGAGCGGCTTACCGTAAACCAGATCGGTGAAAAACTTTATCTGGACAGCGGTACACTAACACCACTGCTCAAAAGGCTGGAAGCCAAGAACTACATCGTGAGGCACCGTAAAAAGGAAGACGAACGCGTAGTGGAAGTTTTTTTGACAGATCAGGGCGAGCAGTTGCAGCAAAAAGCCTGTGTGATTCCGGGTAAAATGCAGGAAAAGCTCGATTTATCTGAAGCTGAACTTAGTTCGTTGAAAGAAACACTGAGCAAATTACTTAAAAAAATTGAAAATTAAAAGTTATGAAAACATTGTATACGACAAGCGTTACTGCAAAAGGCGGACGCGACGGACATGTAAAAAGTGAGAATGGAATTCTCGAACTTGATGTCAGAACTCCAAAAGCACTCGGCGGCAAAAGCGATGACTTTGCCAACCCCGAAATGCTGTTCGCGGCAGGCTACGCCGCGTGTTTTGACAGTGCGCTGAATCTGATGATAAGCAAATCCAAAACTGAAACCGGCGAAACTACGGTTACTGCCGAAGTAAGCATCGGGCAGATTGAAAACGGTGGATTCGGCCTGGCTGTACAGCTGAACGTAAACGTTCCGGGTGTGTCGCAGGAGGAAGCTGAGTCTTTGGTAGAAAAAGCGCATCAGGTTTGTCCGTACTCCAACGCGACGCGGAATAACATCGATGTAACGCTGAACGTAACCAATAACTAATTTAGCAGAAATAAAAAAAGGCCATCGCTTAAATGGCCCCTACTTTTTCAATGAGAAAATATCAAATAGAAAATTTTCTATAGAAGGTGATAACATTTTATAAAGTTGCTTTTTATCTTCTGGTATATCACTTTCATCAATTGTTAAAAAATAAATAATAGGTACAGGAACTTCTAATGCATTAGCAATTTTTTCTAAAGTTTCTTGATTTGGATTGTACACTCCATTAACAATTTGAGAAACTGCGGTTCTGCTCTTACCAATTTTTACAGCTAACTCTGTTTGTGTAATATTTTTATTTTTTAATAATATTTTTAATACTTCTCCTATACTCATTACAAAAAATCTTTAAATACTGAATAAATATTTATAGCATCTTTAAATATTGACATCCATTTAAGTAAAATATTTAAAGCATCTTCTTTAGAAATGTCATCTTTAATTATATCACGAATTTCTTCTAAAGTTTTAACTACATCTTCAGATAACTCATTATTATCTATTACCTCTTGTATTTTATTTTTTAATTCTATTTTGTTCATTTGATCGATATGTTGGTATTAATAAAAACTTAAAATTTAATTTTATTAATGCAACATTATCTTCTTCAGTCCTATAGTTTATATTTGATTTCATAATTTTAATATACGATCTCACATCTCTAATTATAATGAAAAGTATGGAAGTACGCAGAAATCTAAATATCCTAGATAACTTTCTGATTTCAGCTTCTAACCTCTTAATCTCTTCGCGAAAATTTAAGGATATTTGTCGTTGAACGAATTGACTTTCACTTCTTCTTACTGAAATTTTTTTCCAATCATCATAAAAATCATCATCATTATGGTAAAAATTATTTTCAACTAAAAATCCAGATAGAAATGAATCATAATCATTAGACTCATAAGATTTTTCGATCTCATATAATTCATTCTTCTTAGATGATATAACACTAGAAATTGTTTCTAATGCTTTTTGTAATTCACCACTTGATATTATATACTTCATGAAAACTTTTTATCTGTCAAATTTAAGCAACACTTAACAATTATACAAATTTTAAGATAAAATATTAAGAATTAATTTACTTCTGCTAAAATTGTATTGACAAAATGCGGGGTGAAGGAAAAGTTGAAGTTCTCGTTGCATTTAGCCCGCACTTCGCCAATACTTTTTCTGGTGGATACACACAATTGAGCTTTGAAAGACGTAAAATGAAAAGCGGCAAACTTATCAAAGTTTGCCGCTTTTTTGTGACCCGGAAGGGACTCGAACCCCTAACCCTCAGAGCCGAAATCTGATATTCTATCCAATTGAACTACCGAGCCATTTGTAGCATTTCGCTACGCTTTAGAAACTGATCTTCACGCCTCCCAGTATCTGTGCTCCCAAAACTTTATAACCTTTGAAAGTTTGATAGTTGGTGTTCAGCAGATTGTTTCCGAGTGCGAAAATACTGAAATTTTTGTGAACTTTGTACTCTGCGGACAAATTTAAATCGGCAAAACCACCTACTTTGTCATTGGTGTTTTCTGTGGAAATATAGATGTTCGGCTGTGTTCCGCTTTCTGTAATCGCGAAAGAATTGGTTGTCAGGTCACTGGAAAAAATTGCGTTGGCGCCCAGATGAAGTTTTTTGTTCAGTAAAGAATATTTGACACCAATTCCGGCCTGCAGCAACGGTACATTGTAAATATGTTCGTAGTTCTCAAGATCATATTTTGTAAATTGAGCTTCGGCATCAAGCGTAAGATTTGCCAGCGGAAAGTACTGCACACTCGCCTTCACCTCGCTTACTGTTCCGTTGTCGTATACTGCTGAAAAAGTATTAGCATAATCATACGGTGCACGGCTGCCCGAAACCGAATTATCAAACAGATCGTTTGCACGGAAGAAAACCATATCGTTGATCTTGCCGAAACCTGCACGGAAATCGTATTTAATCTGCTGGTCTATGTCACCACGAAGACCTACATAACCTTTGTATTTCGTTTCCGTCGGTCGCAGCTGCTGGTCAGAAACGAGGTAAGGATTTGTTTCAAGCAGATTCGCGAAAGAATTAAGCTGAAGTCCACCCGTTACACCGGCATAAAACTTAAACTCATCAGCCGCCGCAAACTGCAGCTCAGCTTTTGGAAACCAATAGGTTTTGTTTTCCTTGACCTGATCGGTATTTGCGGTAGAATTTTTAGCATTTAAAAATGAAAAATCCGAGCCCAGCATTAAGTAGGAATTTCCGTTAAAGAAAGTCACCTGAGGAGTAACTGTGGCATTTAAAAATTGAGAAGAATTCTCTTGTAGAATCGCAAAATCTGTATTTAAAGTTTCAAGGCTCAGCCCTAAATCAGCATTTAAAACGACATCGCTTCCCACCGGAATGTCAACGCCGTGTTTTGAAAGATTTACTTTGATTTCCGCCTGTGATTCCTTTGCATCGAAATAGTCGCCGAAGAATGAAGTCTTCAGTCTTACATCATTTAAAATCTCATTGCTGTAAAAATCGTAGTAGCCGTTTACTTTGAAGCGGTTGGTTCTCTGCTTAAGATCGGTGTCTGCATCGGGCTGCAGGGCGTAAATTCCGTACAAATTATAATCGTTGAGACCATAATCTGCAATGACGTTGAATTTGCCTTTTTCACCGTTTGCATTAAGATAAGCCGCAACATTGCCGACGTTTTGTTTAGAATTCCACGGATATTCTTTTTTGAGCCCGGAAGTTGAAAGTACATGGAAATCTGCGCCCACCTCTATTTCATTTTCAAGCTTTGTCCCGATATTTCCGTCGGCCAGAATACGTCCGAAATTCCCCATTCCAAGCTGGAAATAATTGTTTTGATTTTCTGCTTCGAACTTTGGCGAAATGTCTTCACCCTGAATGACAGAAGTTTTAAAATCCGACGCCGCTGGAACATCCGTAATTTTGTAGCGAAGGTTCAGCGAATCTTCAATTTTCTTTTCGCGCGGCGGATAGTTTTTTTCGGCTTCTACCGAAGTTTTTTTCTTTTCGATCTTTCTGATTTCGGGCTCGCGTTTGCGGTCCAGAATAAGCTGTTCTTCTTTGATTTGCGCAAAGGCATTTTGAGAAAAGCCGATTAATAACAGTGAAAATATGGGGATTCTGAAATTCATGTTTTCTTTATGATATTAGCTAAAATTGACGTTTAGAAAAATCGCTGGATTATTTAATTTGTTTTTTTACCTCTTTGGCTTCGGCCACAATTTCCGGGAAATCCTGATAATTCGCGATGATTTGGTCTACCGTGTAGCTCGCCTGGTACTTGTCTTTGAGGCCGATGTAGTTTCGGGCCATAAGAATAAGCGATTTTGCACCCCAATATTCCTCTGAGGCGTAGTTATTAGCCAGTTTGAAAATAGTTTCGTTTGAGTTTTTAAATGCTTTGGCTTTGTTCTGATAAAATGCTTTTGCATAAAGTGCCTCCGCCGCCACTTCCGTATTCGACGACTTTTCAAGCGCTGAATAAGCCGTTTTCGCCTCATTGTCGCGCCCTTTGTTCATCAGGCTGCGCGCTTTGATGACTCTTGCCTGTTCCGTTACCGAGGCCGGATTTTTAGAATTGGCGATCACATTGTCTGCAAATTTTTCGGCCTGCGTAAAGTTTTTCTCGTCCGCAAAAATCTTCATCAATTCGATATTGGCGAAGTTTTTCAGATTCGTATTGGTAGAATTTGCCAGCGGCTCGAGGAATTTCTTAGCTTCTGCCGTATTGTTTTGCTCCAGATAAATTTGCGCCAGACGTGTCTGGGCATCCTGCTGATAATCATTCTGCACGTTTGCCACTTCCTGCAGTACCAAGAGTGCTTTCGTTGCGTTTTGGGTCTGGTAATAGCTCTCGCCCAACTCGTACTGAGCCTGATAAAGCCCGTCACCGGTTGGGTTTTGCGTGAGATAACGCTCATAAAGAGGAATGGCTTTGGCGTAATCTTTTGCTGCGTAATAGTTTTTAGCAGTAGTCAGGTTGATTTCATCGAGTTCCGACGCATCGATCCGTACACCGACACTTTTAGCAAAACTTTCGTAACCTATAATGTCGCCATTTTTAATGAAAATCGGACGCGAGGCCTGCACGATCTTACTTGCATACGCCGTGTTGCGGTATTGGTTGGCCAGCGATTTCAGCTCAGCCAAAGCATTTTCTGTCTGGTTTTGGTCGATGTAGTTCTGCGCGCGGTAGATTTGAGCATTCGCGACCAGATCCTTGTCCGGACTGTTTTTGATGACTTGCGAGAAGTAATCGTTAGACGTGTTGTAATCGTCATTGGCCGCATATGCAGTTGCAATTTCATATTGTGCATCGTCGGCATATTCTGAATTTTTATACTGAACGAGCAGTTTTTTCAGTTCCGAAATTTTGGCTTCAGTGTCACCTTTAAATCCAAGCGCCATCGCTTTCTGGAATAAGGTGTAATCATCTGCATTTTCCGCTTTTTCATAGATTGCGATGGCCTCATTCAACTGATTATCTGCATAATAGGTATCCGCCAAACGCAGCTCGGCATCATTTTTAAAGTCTGCTTTTGGATTTTTCAGGTATTCCTGAAAATATTTCTTAGCCTGCGCGAATTTTTTAGATTTAAAATAAGCGTATCCCAAATCATAATTCAGCTGTTGTTTCTCCGGGAAATTCTCGTTTGCAATTCTTTCATACCGAACGATTGCCGATGGATAATTTTCTTTTTGATAATAAGTCTGTGCCAGCCAATACGTTGCACGTGTATTGAATTCCTTATTAATATTGAATTCCAGGCTGCGCAGAAAATATCGCTCAGCGGCATCAAAATTACCTTTGTTAAATTCTTCCGTTCCCACTAAAAATGAAACTTCCTGATCGATCTTGTTCAGTTCCGGCGTGGAATTTGGCATCTTATCGATGGCACTCAAAGTACCTTTGTAATCACCCGAATACAGATAAGATTTTACGAGCAGAGACCTCATTTCGGAAGCCTCCGCGCTTTTTGGATATCTGTTGATATAATTCTGAATCACCACTGGTGCCGACTCAAACGGGTTTCCGACATCGTAGCTCAGCTTTGCATACTGAACGTGCGCCAACTGCTGAACTTTCG
>JAEZYN010000059.1 GCA_023419095.1 Bacteroidota bacterium
CGAAAGGCGCAATGGAACTGCTCAATACCGGCCGCAACCGCTTTGTGCGGTTTGGCTTTGGTGAACAGGATGAGCTGCTGATGCAAATGTGCGAAACTGCCATGGAAAACAGTTTTCCCGTGGGCAGAGCCGGCGAGTACGATTACATAAGTGCGCGGACCATGCTTGATGAACTGGGCGTAGATTACACGGCTAAAGAAACGGTAATTTATGACATTAAGAAAACCCCTGAAGACGGCATATACAGACTTCATCAAAGAGTAATAAAAAAGTGATATCTCTCCACAATCAAAATACAGATGTATAATCCAGACCCGCACCCGGCAAAGGTGCAAAACACCGATGAACAGAAAAGATAACAAGAAAAGACCTCCGTACAGATCTCCGCTGTGGCAGCACGACAGTGGCGCGCACCCACTGACGGGCAAGTATTATGACACGGCAGAGATGATGGAGGTCTTGCACGTGTCTGACCGCACCCTGCAGAGGTGGCGCAAAGAAGGTAAACTTCCGTTTAAGAAACTTGGCGGTAAAATCTATTACCTCGCAGATGATCTTGACATCATTATGCGCCAGGATGACCTCGAGGATCAGTGATCTGTCACATGTTAAAAAAAATACCGCAGGAAAGCGAGGTTTTCTGCGGCATCTTCTCACCCGGTTACGCGGCGAGCTGTCAGATCAGGACAGCTGAACCGAGGTAAACGGAATTGCAGGCCAGATTCTGCTCCGCATTCTGAAAGAATGCATACATATGCACCGTAGCCCCTGCCCAGTCTGCAGGCAATGCCACCTCTGCCAGCGCCGAGGTACGTACTTCCGGCCCTTCCTTCACGAAGAATTCACCACTTTCCGCCTCATAGATGGCACAGCTGAAAATATCAGTCGCGTTCGCCATCATTTGCGTGCTGTTGTCCGTCCAGGTGAAATTAAGAAGCTCACCGGCAGCCGCCGTCACCGCGAGATCCTGGAAGCCCGTCAGCTCACCTTTGGTGATCTGCACCTTGTCCATCTGCAGTGTTACCAGACCGTTCACATCCGTCACCACTTCGCGCAGAAGCTGGCTGGCGGCGAGGTTCACCCGCGATCTTACGCCGGCATTGTCACCATAGAGCCGCTTCTGCATCGTGCGCAGCGAGTTCTGGAACTTAATGGCGAGCGCAAACTTTTCGCGCTGCAGCAGTTGTTGGGGAGTAGCAATACTTCCCGATTTTTTCGGACGGCTTCTGATCACGTCCATTCCGCGCCAGTTAGCGCCCACTACGGTACCTACAGTACCACTGAATCCACCCAGGATTCCTTTCTTAATTGTTCCCATTTTATTTATTTTTTGGGGTTAAACAGGACAAATATAGAGTGCGTTTTTATTGAATGCAAGTATTTGAAGACGTGTAAGTTAACCTTTCTATAATGTTCTTTATATGTCGCTTTAATGTTTCTTTTTCACTTTACCTAGTTTGTTTTTCGCTGTTATTTGTTTGCTGTCTTTTCGTGCAGCATTTATCCCTCTGTTTTCGGTTCGTGTCGTTCAGGTTTCTATATTGGCTGCTCAGGTAAGGATTCGTCTGCGTGTCGCGCGAAATGCCGGCAGCAGACCTGAATTGTTATTTACTATCGCTCAATGATACCGAAAGTTTGCGTCTGTCTGTTTTATCGTTGGTAAGACAGCTTACTTCTGTAAAGATCATCGGGCTTCACCGGATGACAATGATTAGAACCTAATGTCGTGTGATGTCGTGCTTTGTCGGGATAAATTGAGGTTTTATTGCAGACTTGTTGCGGTGCGGTTGCCGTTTGTTTCCGAATAACACGTTTTTTGGGAAGGAAGGTGCAGGGGGTTTCGGAAGAAACTGATTGCAGCCACCGAGAAAACAACAAAGCTTTATTAACCTTCCACACCGGTGGGAACTAGGGGCACATTTAACTTAAAAATCAAACTTAAAAAAATAACTTATTCTTGTATCTTTGGCGATTACCACAGATAAAAGGACATAAAACTACACGACATAGATACTATTGAAAATGACAAGCATAGACCAAAGAAACGAGTTAAAAAATAAAATATGGAAGATTGCCAACGAAGTTCGGGGCTCAGTGGATGGATGGGATTTTAAAAATTTCGTTTTAGGGACTTTATTCTACCGCTTTATCAGTGAGAATTTTACCGAATATATTGAAGCTGGTGACGACGGTGTAAATTATGCCAACTTTAATGATTCTGATATTCCTGAAAGTGTAATAGATGATGCCGTTAAGACCAAAGGCTACTTCATATATCCGTCGCAGCTGTTTGCCAATGTACAGGCCAAAGCTGCTAAAAACGGCAATTTAAATACTGATCTAAAAATGATCTTTAATGCAATCGAAAATTCTGCAAATGGGTATGCTTCAGAATCTGATATCAAGGGCCTGTTTGCAGATTTCGATACCACCAGTTCCCGATTAGGAAATACCGTTGAAGAAAAAAACAGGCGTTTAACTGCCGTTTTAAACGGCATCGCAGAACTGAATTTCTCCAGCTTTTCTGACAGTAAAATCGATTTATTTGGGGATGCCTACGAATATTTAATTAATAACTATGCCGCCAATGCAGGAAAATCGGGTGGTGAGTTTTTTACACCGCAGAATGTTTCGAACTTAATTGCACGCCTTGCAATGCATAAGCAGGAAAAGGTGAACAAGATTTATGATCCGGCAGCCGGCTCGGGATCATTGCTGCTGCAGGCTAAAAAACAGTTTGATAATCATATTATCGAGGAGGGCTTCTTCGGGCAGGAAATCAATCATACCACCTACAACTTGGCACGTATGAACATGTTTTTGCACAACATCAATTATGATAAGTTCGATATTGCGTTGGGTGATACCCTTACCGATCCTCATTTTTTAGACGATAAACCTTTTGATGCCATTGTTTCCAATCCTCCGTATTCTGTAAATTGGATTGGCTCGGATGATCCAACTTTAATTAATGACGAGCGTTTTGCACCGGCAGGCGTTTTGGCACCCAAATCCAAAGCCGACTTTGCTTTTGTTTTACATGCATTGAGTTATCTCTCTGCCAAAGGTAGAGCAGCCATTGTTTGCTTTCCGGGGATTTTTTACCGAGGCGGTGCGGAACAGAAAATCAGAAAATATTTGGTCGACAATAACTATGTGGAAACCGTCATTTCTTTAGCGCCCAACCTGTTTTACGGAACCACCATTGCCGTCAATATTCTTGTGCTTTCCAAAAACAAGAAAGATCCTAAAACCCAGTTTATTGATGCTACCGGCGAAAACTTCTTTAAAAAAGTAACCAACAACAATATTTTGGAAGATCACCATATCGATACGATCATGGAAATCTTCGATACCAATGAAAATATTGACCATATCGCCATTACGGTAGACAACAAAGTGATTGCTGAAAACGATTACAACCTGTCCGTAAGTTCCTATGTGGAAGCCAAAGACACGGGCGAAGTTTTAAATATTGAAGAGCTGAATCAGGAGCTGGTTGCTACCGTCGACGAAATCACAACGCTGAGAGCTTCTATCGCCAACATCATTAAAGAGATTGAAGCATGAGCGAATTAACAAAATTATTGGAAGGGGTTAAGGTGGAGTGGAAAAATTTAGGAAAAGTTTTAAAAATAAAAAATGGGAAGGGCTATAAGGGTTATAAACCAGGTAATGTACCAGTTTATGGTTCGGGTGGTATTATGACATATATTGATACATATGTTTGCAATAAACCGTCCGTCCTCATTCCGCGTAAAGGCTCTTTAAAAAATTTGTTTTATTTAAATGAACCATTTTGGACTGTAGATACAATTTTTTGGACTGATATTATAACGGAAATTGTAAATCCCAAATTTGTGTTTCACTGTCTAAAGACTCGAAACCTAGAAGATTTAAACGTGGCCGGCGGTGTACCAAGTTTAACGCAAACGGTTCTTAATAAAATACTAATCCCCATCCCTTGCCCCGACAACCCTGAAAAATCATTAAAAATTCAGGAGGAGATTGTGCGTATTTTAGACAGTCTTTCAGAAGAAACAAACCAGCTCACCGCAGCACTTCAAAAAGAACTCGACCTCCACCAAAAACATTACAATTTCTACCGCGAGGAGTTGTTTAAGTTTGAAGGAAAAGATGTGGAATGGAGGATTTTAGGAGACGTATTAAAAATAAAAAACGGTAAAGACTACAAAAGTTATAGAAAAGGAGAAATAGCCGTTTATGGATCTGGTGGTGTTTTATCCTATATTGATACGCATATTTTTGATAAGCCTTCTGTCCTTATACCACGAAAAGGTTCTTTAAAAAATTTATTTTATGTTACAGACCCTTTTTGGACTGTCGACACTATTTTTTGGACTCAAATAAATATTAATGTTGTTGAACCAAAGTATGTATTCCACTATTTGCTAACTCAACGACTTGAAAAATTAAATATGGCGGGAGGCGTTCCTAGTTTAACGCAAACAATTCTTAATAAAGTACCTATTCCTGTTCCTACATTACAAGAACAAAATCGCATAGTTAAAATTTTAGATGATTTTGATGCTGAAACTAAAGCTATTACAAAAGCTATTCAAAAAGAAATAGCACTTAGAAATAAACAATACCAGTATTACCGCGACGGCTTATTATCTTTCCAGTTCTTTGCAGAACGAAGTGGACGCCATTCAATAAAAACACAGAAAAAAGATTTATGTCACAGTACAACACCATCGCAGAAAGCAACAATTTTATTGTTTTAGAAAAATACGATAAGCACAGCACCGTTAATGATGCACCGGCGGCCTACCAGACCGAAGCGGCTTTGGAGCGTGAGTTTATTCAGGACTTAATCAATCAGGGGTACGAACATGCTTCCCATATCAAAACGATGGATGCGATGTTGGCGAATGTGAGAAAACAGCTGCAGGCGTTAAACAATATGGTTTTCACCGAGGGCGAGTGGTCCCGTTTTCAGGAAGAATACCTTAACCGCCCGAGTGATGGCCTCATTGCGAAGACGGATAAAATCCAGAAAAATCACATCTACGATTTTGTGTTTGACGATGGGCATATTCAGAATATTTACTTGGTCGATAAAAAAGACATCGTACGCAATAAAGTACAGGTGGTTTCTCAGTTCGAACAGAAAGGTACCCACGCCAACCGGTACGATGTAACGATCTTAGTCAACGGTTTACCGCTGGTACAGGTGGAACTGAAGAAAAGAGGCGTCGCCATTCGCGAGGCGTTCAATCAGGTGCATCGGTACACGAAAGAAAGTTTAAATACAGAATCTTCTCTTTTCAGATATGTACAGTTGTTCGTGATATCCAACGGCACCGACACCCGCTATTTTGCCAATACCGTTGAACGCAATAAAAACAGTTTCGATTTTACCATGAATTGGGCAAGGGCCGATAATTCCTTAATAAAAGACCTTAAGGACTTCACCGCCACATTTTTCGAAAGAAAAACATTGCTCAATGTAATCCTTACCTATTCGGTTTTCGACATCAGCAATACTTTATTGGTCATGCGTCCTTACCAGATTGCAGCAACTGAAAGAATTTTATGGAAGATCAGAAGTTCTTATGAAGCCAAAAAATGGGCAGCGGTACAGGGTGGTGGTTTTATATGGCACACCACCGGATCGGGCAAAACTTTAACGAGTTTTAAAGCAGCCCGCCTGGCAACAGAATTGGATTTTATTGATAAGGTATTTTTTGTGGTCGACCGTAAGGACCTGGATTTCCAGACCATGAAAGAGTACCAGCGTTTTTCTCCCGATAGCGTCAACGGCTCAGACAATACCGCGGGATTAAAGCGTAATATCGAAAAGCGGGATAATAAGATCATCGTTACCACAATTCAGAAGCTGAATAACCTGATGAAGACTGAGGGGGATTTGGATATTTACCATAAACAGGTGGTGTTCATTTTTGACGAATGTCACCGTTCCCAGTTTGGCGAAGCGCAGAAAAATTTAAAAAAGAAATTTAAAAAGTTCTATCAGTTTGGTTTCACAGGCACCCCGATTTTTGTGGAAAATGCATTGGGATCTGAAACTACTGCCAGTGTTTTTGGAACAGAACTGCATTCGTATGTAATTACAGATGCTATCCGGGACGAGAAAGTGTTGAAGTTTAAAGTGGATTATAATAATGTAAGACCTAAGTTCAAAAATATAGAGCAGGAACAGGACGAAAAAAAACTGAGTGCTGCTGAAAATAAAATGGCATTCCTGCATCCCGGTCGTATTAAAGAAATCTCACAGTACATCCTGAATAATTATAATCATAAAACCCACCGGAATTTTGCTGGAAACAAAGGGTTCAATGCCATGTTTGCCGTAAGCAGTGTGGATGCAGCGAAAAGTTATTATGAAACATTAAGCAACCTGCAAAAAGAAAGTGAGAAGCTTTTGAAAATTGCGACCATCTTCTCTTTTGCTGCCAATGAAGAACAAAGCGCCATAGGAGATATTACCGATGAAACTTTTGAACCATCCGCGTTAGACAGTTCTGCCAAAGAATTCCTTACCAAAGCAATTAACGATTATAACGCACTGTTTAAAACCAACTACGGAGTAGAAAGTAAGGAGTTTCAGAATTATTACCGTGACCTTGCAAATAGAGTGAAGAACAGAGAAATAGACTTAATAATTGTAGTAGGAATGTTCCTTACGGGTTTTGATGCTCCTACACTGAATACTTTATTTGTCGACAAGAACCTGCGTTATCATGGATTGATGCAGGCCTTTTCGCGCACCAACCGTATTTTTGATACAACCAAAACTTTTGGCAATATTGTTACCTTCAGAAACCTGGAACAAGCCACCATTGATGCCATTACGTTATTCGGTGACAAAAACACGAAGAATGTAGTTTTAGAAAAGAGCTATAAAGAATATTTAGAAGGTTTCACTGATCTTCTTACAGGTCAGGCACGCAGAGGATATATCGATGTCGTACAGGATTTGAATACGAAATTCCCGCATCCGGATGAGATCGTTAAAGAAAAAGATAAAAAGGAATTCGTAAAACTCTTTGGAGAATATCTCCGGGTGGAAAACATTTTACAGAACTATGATGAATTCACCAATCTAAAAGATCTTCAAAAAATCGATTTAACTGATCCCGCGGCGGTAGAGAAGTTTAAAGAGACCCATTATGTAAGCGACGAAGATATTGCTGCAATGCAGAAATTCGAGGTACTGTCGGATAGAGTAGTGCAGGACTATCGTTCAACGTACAATGACATACGCGACTGGTTAAGAAGGGAGAAAAGCGGCAAAGAATCTGAAGAATCTACAGTAGATTGGGACGATGTTGTTTTTGAAATAGACCTATTGAAATCTCAGGAAATCAATCTGGATTACATTCTGGAACTGATATTTGAGCACAATAAAAAGACTAAAAATAAATCTGATTTAATTGATGAAGTTAGAAGACTCATCCGTGCAAGTATTGGAAATAGAGCTAAAGAAAGTCTGATCGTTGATTTTATTAACGAAACAGATTTGGACAGTATTGAAGAGAAGGCAAATATTCTAGATGCTTTTTACACTTACGCTAATGAAAAGAAAACTGCTGAAGCAACGGAATTAATTTCCGAAGAAGGCTTAAACGAAGAAGCAGCAAAACGCTATATTTTCAATTCCTTAAAACGCGAATTCGCAAGCGACAACGGCATGGAACTGAATGAGCTCTTACCGAAAATGAGTCCACTAAATCCTCAATACCTGACCAAGAAGCAAAGTGTCTTTCAAAAGCTCGTTTCTTTTGTAGAGAAGTTTAAAGGAGTGGGCGGGCAACTTTAAGAGGTGAGTAGATAACGAAGTTTTCGGTTCGCCACGTTACATAAAAAATATAAATCTAAACGAAAAAATGCATTAACACTATTTTTAATGCCTGCGCTCTATATTGTAGATAAATAACGTATACACTTCCGTCACCGCGCACCGCAGTATGTCGCCAGTCCAGGTATTCCTGTCGCTATACCGCTGTCTTTTCCCTCTCTGTCCACTTCCTACAAATTTTCTTCTTTTTAACCTAGTATTTTAAAAAAATAAAAGCCCAACTTATATGGTTGGACTTCAAAATTAATTCTATCGAATTTATTTTTTCGGTGAACCCGAAGGTTTGCTACCGCTATTTGTGGTTCTTGGAGGGTTGTTCCCTCTGCTTCCACCTGATGGATTACCGGTTTTACTCGGCCAGTTTGGATTGGATCCAGATGTTTTTGCCATCGTTCATAGTTTTTAATTGTTATCGCTTACTACTTTTAATGTCGTTGTTCAGCAAGTTTTGACATTTTAATTTATGCTAAATCTATACCAAAGATTAACAAATCTTAACAATAGTTAATAAAATGTTAAATTAATTTTAACTATTTGATTTTCAATATCATTATTTAGTTAGGTAATTAGTCCACAAGAAAAAAAATAAAAAAGAAAGTAAAGGTCTGTTATATAAGGAAAATGCGCTGACAATATCAAGTCGTAAACGGTTTTTTACAAAAACGATTTCCGTGAAATAAAATACGTCACCGCGCACAGCAGTATGCCGGCACACATGGTTTTATTTATCGATTTTAGCACGGGCATGCCGTCATACAGCTGGTTTACTCAGCGCTCGCCACGACTTCATAGATAGTTTTATTGTATCTTAGTAAAAAGATTTTAAAAACACATTTATGGCTTATACTCCCGAACTTCAAAGCACCATTGACACCCTCGGCATCTCAAAAGAAAGCATTCTGTATCTCACTTTGGAACAAATGTACATGCAGGAAATGCGTGAAGGCATTAAAGACACAGAATATCGCGAAGGAAGCGAATTTATTTTGAGCAGACTCTTTAAAAGAAACAAGGAGAAAAAATTTCAGACTCTGAAACCAAAAACCCATATCCTGTTTCAGGGTGGTTACAATCCTGACAGTCCACGCCTTCTAATCGAAATGATAGGGTTTTCTGTAGGCAGCCAACGATTCCCGCCGGATAAAGAATTGAAACCCGGTTATCGTCTTTATCAAGATGTAGAACTTTACCTTGGAAAAATAGCATACGATAGTTTAGCGGATATAACCATACTCCCTACCGAGAAGAAACCTGCAAAACCTCGAAGTAAAAAGAAACCTGGGGAATCCAAAATCGCTACTTCAAAGAAAAAAGCACCGACCGGAAATTCGGTTCATTATCCTAACCTTCCAAATTATCAGGATAAACGCAGGTTAAAAATTATTTACAACATCTCACAAGACTAAATCAGTCACACCGTTTTATTACCTCCTCATCAAACCGTAAAGAAAGTAGGTTACCATATCCAAAAAAACCAAAAAAGGCAGCGAAGATCGGGGGCTTCCTTGGCCAGCCGCCCCCCTGCTGCGCAAACTGTCCTCATTTTGAGCCGCATTGTAAAGCCGAATCCGATTTCGCGGATTTGTAATCCCTAACTTGCGACACGACTTTATCAATTACCAAAATCTCACCTGACAAAAAAACTACGTACTATTAGGGTGTCATAGTGAATGTTGAAAACTTTTACATTATTGATTTTCAATTATTTCGTATTTTTGTAATGATGAATTTATAGCCATTCTGTATGGCGCGTTTCAGGTGTTTTCAGCTCCCAACATCATTAGGCTTGCCAAGGTTTCCGACGTAGGAACAGAAAAAGGAGATTAAAGAAAAACAAATACAGAAAAAGCAGTCTGAAGGAAATACCGAACCAAAAAATCCTGCCATGTCGTTAATCCCTGACAACAGGTGCTGCATCCCCAAAAATTGGGTAAGATGGAACGGTAAACGAAAAAGCCGGGTGCCTTGGGCACGAATACATAAGAAACGGTCGCGCACGGAAGTGTTCCTTGGCTGCTGCAGAGAAATGGCTCTTTCTGCACAAATGATGGATTTTGTAGGGCTCCGCCCGGAAATTTGGGGTATTTTTCCTGCCTTTTTTGGCCGATTTTTATTTTTACCCCTTTTTTCCTGTTTTTTCTCCTTTGTTAGCGACCACCCATGGGTGGTCGCATATGGTCAGCCACACAAGATGCAGCATAAAGGGATTTCTATATCCGCTGTCGGGAAGCAATATTAATTTTTTTTGAGAAAATACGTCACTTTTATCCGTTTTAAGCAACCTAAAGGAGATTTTGTTCAGACATTACAGAAAGGACTAATCGATAAATTTATTCGGTGATCTTCAGGAGCTAGGGATCTACTTGCCTACGACGTTTTCGGGATGTGACGCCGATAAATAAGTCCACCAAGTTACACATCTCGCAATGGATCCAGTACAAACCGCCAAGGCATATTTTTCCACACTTCACCAGCATAATCTACCCCGATACGCGGACCGGCGGTGATCGTTCCTGCCAATACCGTATCCTCTAGCCACAGCCGTTCTGAGCTCCCCACATCTTCTCCGTAAAAACTTTTATCGAGTTCCAGAAGGTTGCCGATTCGCCCCGGTCCGCTTGCGGTACTCAGTCCCCGGATCAGTACGGCTTCGGGCTGTCCGGCCTTGCCGGTTACGATGTTCAGCAGCCAGTAGCGCCCGTAAATTAGGTAGACATAGACGAAACCGCCCTCGCCGAACATGAGTTCCGTACGCGGCGTAAGTCCTTTGCTGGCATGACTCGCCAGATCATCGGTGCCGAAATAGGCTTCGGTTTCTATAATATGCGCACTCAGTTCACGGCCGTCCGGAAATCGGCGTACCAGCGTTTTACCCAGGAGGGCCTGTGCCAGATGTACTGCATCATGTTTTTGAAAATAGGATTTAGGGATGCGTTTGGCCATTTGCGGTAGATGCGGAAAGGTGAAAAGCTAATTATGTCCAGATCAAACCTTCAAATGACGTACCCTTCAAATGTATTGTCTTACAATTTGTGCTGGCGGAAATCTTTTTCAGAAACAAAAAACCGCTTCATCATAGATGAAACGGTTTTGTTTGCGCTGATAATTTGCTGGACTGCCGGATTTTAAAAAGCAGCGTCAGCCTCAATATTTTAATTCTGATCCGGCAGGAAACTGTACTCTTTAGAATAGCGCAGCATCTGCTCTGCAAAGGTTTCCGGATATCTCAATACATAATCGGTTACCTTCCCGGCGCTGTTTTTCACCGGTGTAATATAGGGATTCACAAAACCGCGGTAGGGCGCCTCCTTATACTGTGCGTTGCGCGCCAGCACTTCTTTGTATATGGTCTGATCTACTTTCACCCCGTAGTTTTCAACCAGGTTTTTAGCGGCATTGTAATCGCCTTCGGATTTGATGCGCTGGGTTTCGCGCAGCAGCTGTCCGAACAACTCGTGCAGTTTGTCATAGTCGGTAATATTGAAATAGGTCTTGCCGTTGCGTGTGATCTTTTCAATTACATTGTCCTTTTTTCCTTTATCAAAAACCCACGCGCTTACCCACTGTCGGTTCCGCATGTGCGATTCTTCAATATCGGCTCCCGGCTCCAGCCTCACGAGCTGCATCATGAGTCCGTTGCGGATGTAATTGTCGTAGGAGGCCTTGCCCACACCTTTCCAGTCATCAGTAAGTCCGAGTTCCTGCAGTTTTGGGTTGTACAGGAAGTACAGGCCTACAAGATCGGCGCGGCCTTCTTCCATGGTCGAAGCGTAGCTTTTCAGTGTTTCCTTAGGCGTCCCGACACCGGTATTGATCTGACCGGAGGCGTGACCTACCACCTCGTGCAGCGCCGTGTGCAGTTTGCTCGAAAGTTCGCCGTACTTCTGGGCGAGGCGCAGTTCTTCGTCGTCATTCACGAATTCTTTTAAACGTCCCGAACCGGCAGCTTTATCATACGCATCGATGATATTTCCGAGTGAAACGGATTTTGAACCGTGTTCAGCGCGGATCCAGTCCGCATTCGGAAGGTTCACACCGATGGCCGTGCTTGGTGATGCATCACCGGATTCCGAGGCTACAATTACCGTCTTATAGCTGACGCCTACCACATTTTTCTTCTTATGTTGTGGCATGAGCGGAGAGTTGTCTTCAAACCACTGCGCCTGCTTTGAAAGGACTTCCATCTTTTTGGACATGTCGAAATCCTTGATCTGTACCACGCTTTCATAGGAGCCTTTGTGCCCCAGCGGGTCACTGTATACTTCGATAAATCCGTTGATATAGTCAATGTTCCCTTCAGTGGCATCCACCCAGGCTACGTTGTAATCGTCCCAGGTTTTAAGGTCGCCGGTTTTGTAATATCTGATGAGTAGGTCCAGCGCATTTGCCTGCTTCTGGTTTTCGGCGACGCTTTTTGCTTTTTCAAGCCAACCCGTAATATGGTCGATGGCCGCGCCGTACATGCCGCCGCTTTTCCACACCTTCTCGGTCAGCTTACCGTTTTCTTTGACGAGTTTTGAGTTGAGACCTGTTGAAAGCGGCCTTTGCGGATCGGGGCTTTTCATTCCGGCATAAAATCTGTCGGCTTCATCGGCGCTGATGCCTTCACCATAGAAATTCACGGCTGAACCTTCCAGCAGACCTTTGCTAAGGTCGAGGTTCACTTTTTTACTGTCTTTATCATTGAAGAGTACATCAGCCACGGCCGTATTCAGCGTAGTGTTGGTCTCTTTTAAAAGTTGATCCAGGTAGGCGCGGGAAAATGCCGGCTTCATCTTGTCGTTGGAGTAGTGGTGGTGAATACCGTTGGCGAACCAGATGCGTTTAAGATAAATCTCAAAGTTCTGCCAGTCCTGTGTGGTTTTGTCGCCCTTGTAATTCTGATAAATCTTTTCCAGTGCCCGGCGGATGGTCAGGTTGTTTTTATAATTCTGGTCCCAGATGATATCGCGGCCTGCGTAGCCGGCCTGGCTCAGGTAGTACACGTATTCTTTTTCCTTTAAGGTCAGATCATTCCAGCCGGGCACATCGTACCGCAAAACTTCAATGTCCGCAAAACGGTCAATGCTGTTCTGTCCCTTTGGGGTGCTTTGTTCCTGAGGAGCGTTTTCAGCGTTAACATTCTGCTGTGCCGTGCACGAAAACAGGAGTGTGGCAGCCATCGCCAAGAGGGGAATTTCTATTCTTTTCATATTAATTATTTTAGATCCGTAGATACTTCGATGCAGCAATTTAGTTATTTATTCTAAATTATATTCCGACAAATTTAGAAAGGAATCAGCAGTAAGCAATTGAACGAAGATATTGAACAGAGATGCGCATGGTTAAACCAAAACTGCTTTATTGGACTTGATTTTTCAAAATTAAAGTCCTGAAATGATGTCTTTTACATTTTCCGGAACGTTCATACATTTTAAATTCAGTCTATTATTAAATTTATTAAACGGAATACAGAAAAAACCTTTATATTTCCATCAGATTAAGCTATAGTTAAAAACACCTAAGAAACACTCCACATTTAAAAACAATTAAATTTACTTTATGAAATCAACATTTTCTTTTCTTTTATTTTTTTCGATGATTTTCGGTTATGCCCAAAAGTATCAGTCCGCTACCATAGAGCTGGCGAACGGTCAACAGAAAACAGGATTGGTCAATGCCAAGAGCCTGACTGGCAATCAGATAAAATTTAAAACAGATGAAAATGCCAAAGAGGAGACCCTACCTAATTCAGCGTTGAAATCCATCATTTTCATGTCTGATGACAAAAGCTATCAGCTGGATTATCTGACTTTCTATACAACTGCCAAAAGAAAACAGACAGAATCCAACTGGATGCTGAAACTGGTCTCAGGATATTATGATCTCTACACGGTTGCCGATTATTCTTTCGATAAAAAAGGAAATTTAAAACTTTCGACCAATTACCTCGCAGGCTCCACCTTACCGGAATTTTATTACTTCATTAAAAAGCACGATCAGAACACCGGAGATTTTTTTGCCGTTCGAAGTCCGTCACCTACCTATTTTGGCCTGCATAAAATACTGCAGGAAAATGTCGGCAGGTTCATGGCCGATGACAAAAACCTTGTAGCCAAAGTGGAAAGCAAAAAATACTCTACAAAAAACATTGAGCAGATTGTCACGGAGTATAACAACACTAAAAAGTAACCCTTCACTGTGGCAAGGGGCGGATTTCGGAATACCCGGGACCGACTGAGCCCTAAACGTCCGGACCGGACAATTCAGTTTACGGTACCGACATTTCATGGTTTTCATTCGAGTCAAAAGAACACGCTCAACCCAACACTTTAAAACTAAAAAAATCCGTTCAGCAAGCTGAACGGATATTTAATATAAAATTGGGTTAGTTTTTACCCTTTTGCACCTCTTTCAATACGTTTTCTTTCGTTTTCAGAAAGAATCTTTTTACGCATACGGATGAAGTTTGGCGTTACTTCAATGGCTTCGTCGCTCTGGATGTATTCCATGCACTCTTCAAGGGAGAATAAGATTTTCGGAGCAATGCTGCCGCCTTTGGATGTTCTGGATTACATCTACGCCGTACTTCATTCGCCAAAATACCGCGAAACCTATAAAGAATTCCTGAAGATCGATTTCCCGCGCGTGCCTTTTCCAAAACCCGAAACCTTCTGGCAGCTTGTGCAACTCGGCAGCCAGATCCACCAACTCCACCTGCTCGAAGGGATTTCCAATAAAGACCTCACTACAAAGTTCTCCGGAAAAGGGGAGAATGTGGTGGAGAAACAGACCTATATCCGCGACGTAGAACTAACAACAACGGATGGCGTCGCTGCGCTCGCCATGACGGGAAAAGTTTTCATCAATGCCACCCAATATTTCGAAAACATTCCCGAAAGCGCTTGGAACTTCTACATCGGCGGTTATCAGCCCGCTCAGAAATGGCTCAAAGACCGCAAGGGCCGCGCGCTGGATTTCCAGAATGTGTTGCATTACCAGAAAATGATTTATGCGATGAGCCACACGGAAATACTGATGGGGGAGATTGATGAAGTAAGAGTGGTCTGAAAAAACCAGAGGCTTGTCATTCTGAACGAAGCAAAAGCGCAGTGAAGAATCTCAAGGCAAGTGGTGGTGCTTTAAATTTTCTTAAGTACAGAAGCCATGGCAGCAATGGAAAAATTAACGGTCCATTTAATTATTTATAAAGAAAAAAATATATCTTAGAGCCAAGAGACAACTATTACGACTTGCAGATCAATCCTGCAGAATAGGTGGTATTTGTCTGACGAAGTAGACCTATATACATGTTAGCGGTTATTTTACAAAAAACACCTAAAAGGTAGTATACGATGAAAAGTGAAAAAGAAAAAATGATTTCGGGAAAGCCTTACAAAGCTTTTGGAGATGAATTATTGGCAGAAAGACAGTATGCCAAGGAAATGATATTTGATTTCAATTCTCTACGACCAAATCAGATTGATGAGCGAAACGAAATATTAAAAAGGCTTTTAGGGGAAACGAAAGATAAATACTTTATTGAACCACCCTTCCGCTGTGATTATGGATATAATATCGAAATTGGCGAGAAATTTTATTCAAATTACAACTTAATTATTCTTGATTGTGCACCAGTTAAAATTGGAGATAACGTTTTAATAGGCCCAAATGTGAGTATCTATACGGCAGGACACCCATTACATTATGAAATTAGAAACCAAGAGTATGAATATGCTTTTCCTGTAATAATTGGAGATAATGTATGGATAGGTGGAAATGTTGTTATAAATCCTGGTGTTTCGATTGGAGAAAATTCTGTTATAGGTTCTGGAAGCGTTGTAACTAAAGATATTCCAAAGAATGTAATTGCCATAGGAAACCCTTGTAAAGTACTGAGAGTGATAACAGACGATGATAGACATTATTATTTTAAAAACTTAAAAATAGAATAAAAACAACCGCTAACAAGCAGTATAGTTAATTGCCCGTGCAGTGGGTAATCGAGCGGTACAGTTCGTATCAAAAGTACTTATAACTTGATAGGAAAGTGCTTCGAAAAAAATGATCTATGCGATGACGAATACAGAAAGGCTGATGGCAGAAATTGATGAAGTGAGTGTGGACTTAAAAACAGAGCCCGGTCATCTCTAACGGAGAAGTGAAGAATCATAAAACATGTTGTAGCTAAAAATCTTAAAAACTACCAAAGAGGCGGAAAAACGTATTAGTGAATGACAGAACAAAGTACAAACAATAAATATTAAAATTATATAGGATGAAGCATCATTACCTTTTAACCGCTGCAGGTTTTTTATTGGTACTGCTATTGGTTTTAGGCTTTAAAAAGAACGAAAGCAACAACGGATTTATTGAGATTTACAGAAGTACAGAATTTACCGTTTCCGCAAGCCGCGAAACCTCATCAAGCGCCTGGATTAAATTTCAGTACCCATCAAAAAGAGTCAAAGGAAAGAATGGTAAATATATTACCATCGGAGGAAAACAGAATCTTCAGCTTTGGAAAGCATCCTGCTATGACCGGGAGTATGATATTACGAGCGTCATAAGCTATGACAGAAACGGGAAAGTGTTGGGAAGCGCCTCTTATGTAGCGTTTAAAGAACCTGTAGTTCCGGGAACAGTAGGAGAAATTATTTACAACCACATTTGCGCAGACAATGATGAAAGCTATTATTATAATGATTATGATCTCGTTGATTCCGCGACAGCGGTAGTTGATTCCGCGGCAGTTGGGTGGTAGCGTTCATTGTGGATCTACATTGATTGACTGGGAGTAAATTATGAGCGTGTTTTAATCAACCTTCATCTATAATTGATTCACTATACATTAAAGTGTTATTATGAGCGAAATAAAACTGAATGAGATTCTCGTCATGAAAGATTTAAGCAATGTTAAGATCCGCTTTAATCTGATGTTTGCGAATAACTGGAATCCTATTGAAATTTTTAAAAACAAAGAGGATCTTACTTTACTGGAAGGTCAATACTGGAATTACAACAAAAACAAATCTTATAAAGAGGGCCAGATTACCATTGGATTCATTAAAATAAATAGTAATGATAATCTTTGGCTACTGTTTCATATTGGAAAAGTAACAAAGGACCTTCATGTTTTTAAAGGCATGGGTTATGAGTACGAAACCCTGAATGAATACAGTAAATATTTTGGAAGGTTAATTATCAGATTTAAAAATAAGTCTCAGAATATGGTCCGGAAAGCAGAGTCCGTGATGGATGCCTGTGAAGTCTATCAGCTGCTGCCGGATATTTTCGACAATGATATATTCCCGGGCTATGATAAGGTCAATATATCATGGAGCGAGTTGAACCGCGTTCTAGAAAAAGATACATGGAAGACGGCTTTGCAAAACCAAAAAGGGGTTTATCTTATCACCGATGTTTCCAACGGTAAAATGTACGTTGGTTCTGCATATGGTGATGAAATGATTCTGAACCGATGGAAAGCATATGCAAAATCCGGTAACGGTAATAATAAACAACTCAAAGAAATCGATTTTCAACATTTAAAGGAAAATCTTCGTTTTTCCATTCTGGACATTTTCAAATCGACAACCAACCAGGAAATCATCATCGAAAGAGAAACCTGGTGGAAAGAAGTTTTACTTACAAGAAAATTTGGATATAATTCTAATTAGAGATTCTGCTGTATGACCCACTCGGCAAAGTCTCCGGACTTTCACCCTTAATTTACAAAGCCCTACACACTTCAAGAAAATAAAAAAAAAAAACCTAAGCATTACCAGTCATGCAAATCTACTCCGACCATTTTGGACGCGTTATTTGGCTCACCATCAGTCCGGCTGAGGTCAGAATGCACTTGCAGGATCTGGGACCCGATTTCGAGTACGAAAGGTGTGCGACTGTTTCCGAGGTCGGCAAACTCTGTGAATTTTTGAATGTAACATATGAGGAATTACAGGCCGCGCTGCTCCTCAGACTCGAAAATCAAATGAATGCTTTTGATCTATTTACCGAGTTGCTGCATGATCACCACATACAATTTGAATATTTTTCCGGCTGATTGTTAAGAGCATGAATCTGTTTCATGTGCACACTAACCAATAAAAAAGCGGGCCTTACAGTCCGCTTCCTCATTGCGTTATTTGATTAGGGTTTTCTAAAGTGAAGTCATGTGCTATTTCCAGGGATGCAGGACCACCTTTACGCAGCCGTCTTCTTTTTTATCGAAGAGTTCATAGCCTTTTGCCACTTCATCCAGTGATAGGCGGTGGGTGATGATGTCATCAAGAACTACCTTGCCTGAAGCTACGTAGCCCAGTAGTTCATCAATGATCGCATGAACGGGTGACTGTCCGGCCTGGATTCTGAGTCCTTTGTCGAATATCTGTCCCAGTTTGAAATTATCGTAATTGTAAGGATAAACGCCCATAATGGAAACCTTACCGCCTCTTCTTACAGCGCTAAGGCAAGCTTCCACGACTTTGATGGATCCTTTTTCAAAATGCACGACGGCTTTGGCCTTATCGATAATATTCCGTTCCGGTTCGAAACCTACCGCGTCAATGCACAGATCGGCACCGCGGCCTTCTGTGAGACTTCGGATTTGATCCACGACGTTTTTGGCGTCTTTCCATAAAATGGTTTCGCAGCCGGTTAATTTTTTAATCTGATCCAGCCGATACTGCAGCGTGTCGATGACGATGACTTTTCCGGCATTCTTCAGGACTGCACTTTTTGCGGCCATGCTTCCTACGGGACCGGCTCCAAAGATGGCCACGGACTCACCCCCTTTAAGATCCGCCCACATCACGCCGGTATATCCGGTAGGAAAGATATCGGTAAGGAAGAGCGCCTGCTCATCGCTTAAATGATGCGGAACCACGCGGGGGCCAAAATCGCCCTAAGGAACACGGACATATTGAGCCTGGCCGCCATCGTAACCGCCATACAGATCGGTATAGCCAAACATTCCGCCTCCTTTTTCGGTCATGATGCCACCTTCGGGCCCATAATTTTCTTCATTGCTGTGCTCACATGCGCCGGGCAGATCGTGATTACAGAAATAACAGCTGCCGCAGGCGACAGGGAACGGCACAACCACGCGGTCGCCTACTTTTATATTTCTGACCTCAGTTCCGATTTCCTCTACGACGCCCATGAATTCGTGGCCCATGACCATGGGTCTGGGTTGCGGTATGCCGCCGGAATACATGTGAAGGTCGCTTCCGCAGATGGCGGTAGAGGTGACTTTCAGGATAATGTCGGTGGGTGCTTTAAGTTTGGGATCGTCTACAGTGTCGCAGGTAATCTTACCCGGACTGTAAAAAAACTGCTGCTTTCATATCTTTATTTTTAGTGTTGGTGAAAAATGAGGCATCAAATATTTGACCACTATTTCCAATTCTCTTTAGTTCTAAAGGAATGCCAAAGTAAAGGGTAACGAATCTCCGGTTCCAGGTTGCGGGAAATAAAAAAACCTTAATTCCTAAACCGTGTTTTCGCTCTAAACCGGTTGGTGGTTATTTTTTTATATTATAGAAAAAGCCCCGACAGACGGAGCTTAATTAAAAAGCGCTGTTAGAGCTTGGAGCTCTAACAGCGCTATATATGATTCAGAAAAAATTATCCTTTCGCGCCTCTTTCGATACGCTTTCTTTCGTTTTCAGAAAGAACTTTCTTACGCATACGGATGAAGTTTGGGGTTACTTCGATCGCTTCGTCGCTCTGGATGTATTCCATACATTCTTCCAGTGAGAACAGGATTTTCGGCGCGATGCTGCCGTCTTTGTCTTTTCCGGATGCACGCATGTTGTTCAGCTGTTTTGCTTCTACAATGTTTACAACCAGATCTCCCGGCTTATTCTGCTCTCCGATGATCATACCTTCGTAGATTTCCTCACCCGGATCAACAAAGAATTTGCCTCTGTCCTGAAGCTTGGCGATAGAGTATTCTGTAGCAGGTCCCTGCGACTTGCTCACCAGTACACCTACGAGTCTTCCCGGAATTGAACCTTTGAAAGGCTTGTAATCTAGAAAACGGTGTGCCATGATGGCTTCCCCTGCAGTTGCGGTCAACATTTGAGAACGCAGTCCGATGAGTCCTCTTGAAGGAATTTCGAATTCCATGTGCTGCATTTCTCCTTTGGTTTCCATGATGTGAAGGTCACCTTTACGCTGCGTTGCAAGGTCGATTACTCTTGAAGCATATTCCTCAGGTACATCAACTACCATTGATTCATAAGGCTCACATTTTACCCCGTCGATCTCTCTAAGGATTACCTGCGGCTGCCCGATCGTCATTTCATAGCCTTCTCTTCTCATGGTTTCAATTAAAACCGAAAGGTGAAGGATACCTCTACCGAATACCAGGAATGTATTGGCATCTTCCGTTGGCTCAACTCTTAAAGCTAAGTTTTTCTCCAACTCCTTCATCAACCTTTCTTTAAGGTGATTTGAAGTTACATATTTACCGTCTTTTCCGAAGAAAGGAGAGTTGTTGATGGAGAATGTCATGTTCAGCGTCGGCTCGTCAATCGCTGTACGTGGCAACGGATCCGGATTTTCAAGATCTACGAACGAGTCGCCAATCTGGAATTTATCAAAACCTACAATCGCACAGATGTCGCCTGCCTTCACTTCCTGAACTTTCTTCTTGCCAAGACCTTCGAAAACGTATAATTCTTTTACTTTTCCTTTGATGATGTTGCCGTCTTCCTGCGCCAAACCAATCCATTCAGATTCTTTTACAGAACCCTGCGTGATTTTACCAATCGCGATTCTTCCTAAGAAAGAAGAGAAATCGAGTGAAGTAATCTGCATTCTAAGCGGACCTTCTTTAGCGTCAGGAGCTGGAACGTGTTCCAAAATACCGTCTAATAGTGGGAAAATATTATCAGTCTGTTCTAATGATGAATTGAACCAGCCCTGTTTTGATGAACCGTAGAAGGTAGGGAAGTCAAGCTGCTCTTCAGTCGCGTTAAGGTTGAAGAACAGGTCGAAAACCTGATCGTGAACTTCATCCGGACGGCAGTTTGGCTTATCAACTTTGTTAATTACCACAACCGGTCTCAGACCCAATTCCAAAGCTTTCTGAAGAACGAAGCGCGTCTGTGGCATTGGCCCTTCGAAGGCGTCTACCAAAAGTAAAACCCCGTCAGCCATCTTCAGCACTCTTTCTACCTCACCACCGAAATCGGCGTGACCCGGTGTATCGATTACGTTAATTTTGGTGTCTTTATAAGTTACCGAGATATTTTTTGATAAAATGGTAATTCCTCTTTCACGCTCCAGGTCATTATTATCCATAATAAGGTCACCTGATTCCTGGTTTTCGCGGAAAACACTGGTAGCGTGAATGATTTTGTCAACCAGTGTAGTTTTTCCGTGGTCAACGTGCGCAATGATTGCGATATTTCTAATGTTTTGCATAATCGTTTTTTGACGGTGCAAAAGTAAACTTTTTTAGCGGATAATTTGCGTACACCTAAGGAATTGTCAGAGTTTAACACATAATTTTAAGGAAAAGTCAAATGTTGATTCCTGTTCTGCATAGTAGAATAAAAAAATGCGGCCCGAAAGCCGCAACAAAACAGATAACCCCCCTTAAAAATAATATCTATGTCCGCAAGATAGCGTATAAACCGTCCTTCAGGTGTACCCGTTTTTTTCGAAGGTCGGTAAGGTGCTCATCGGTGGTATGGTTCTGTTCACCTTCTTCGTAGTGCTGAATGAGCGCGTTCACCTCTTCATAATTCACGTACATCTTCTTAAAATTGTCGTCATTCAGCTTCAGCGCATTGATCTTGCTTTCGTACTCCGGAAATTCGTGGGTAAGATTGTGGTTTTCCATGACTTTAAAATTTTAATGATTTTTAATACATTAAAGTTAGGAAAAATATGTCACCGTTTCCTCATGACAATTATCAGTGACCCCGCACGAAAAAGCAAAAACCGAAGATATTCTCCGGCTTTGTGATGACATCAGATCTGTTTTATTTCTTGCTCGTGATGTAGATCTCGCCTTTACCGTCTTTTTTATAGACGTGCATGCTGGCGATGTTTTTAGGCTCCAGTTTCTGCATTTCTTCCTTTGAGATGGCTTTTCCGTCGAGGAAATACTTTATTTCACCATCAAAGCCGCTTCGCAGAAGATTTGCTTCCGTCGATCTGCGCGCATATTCTTCGGCCTTTTGTTCTGCATTTTTCAGCCTTTCGCGGAATTCCGGCGTATCGAATTTTGTCTGCATTTCTTTTGCACGTTTTTCTGCGTCTTTTATGCGTTGCTGAAATTCCGGTGAGTTGATCCTTCTTTCGGCTTCTTTGGCGCGTTTTTCCGCCTCGCGGATTTTTCTTTTGAATTCAGGTAAATTCACTTTTCTCTCCATTTCGGCAGCATGTTTTTCGAAGTCGGGTACTTTTTTCCTAAACTCATCCAACTTATAGAAATCAATTTTATACGCCTTCTCATCGAAATTTTTAAGCTGAGCCGTAAGTTTTTCCTGATCTATTTTAAAATCAGCGTCATCAAATAGGGTTTTTAATTCCAGATTCATGTCAGAAAGTTGCTTCGAAAGTTCTTTAAACTCTTCACTTTCTTCGAGCTTCAAATCGGAAAACTTTTGGAGATCATTTAGCTTTGACTTCATGTCCGAACTTAATTTCTGCGATTGCACAGAACTGATTTCAAATTCTTTTGCCAATTCCGGTGCATCGGCCGGGATAATCTCTTTGGGCACTTCAACACGCGGAACCGACGGAACATTCGCTACAGCCGCAGGTGGGGGAGGCGGCGGCACAGTATCGCGTTTCATTGCAGAAACATATTCTTTGATCTGAATATTGGCTGTCTCGATCTCGCGGTTTTTCGCATTCACGAGATAAAAAAAGCAGAGTACGAAAACAACCGGCAGAGCGGCAATCCGTCGCGCATAGCTGAATTTGGTTTTTGGTTTTTTAAGCATTTTTAAACGTTTTTTGAGGTTAGAACTCAAAAACGGACTCGTAGCGGCAAGTGGTTTTCCGGAAAACCGACTGGCTAGGAGCATCTGCGCAAATGCCTGCGTGTCCGCATTCTGAATTGTTTTATGGTCCGCGAGATATTCGTGGATAAGCGAGATTTCGCGTTTGATAAAATGAAAAAATGGGTTGAACCAGAACAGGGCGGTTACGGTTTCAGCCAACACACGGTCGAGCGAATGTTGCTGCTCAATGTGTACGATCTCATGTTTCAGAATCTGCCGGCCCAGATCAGACTGTATGAGGATGGAATCTTTCCAGAACAGGTTCCGGAAAAATGAAAACGGTGCTTCTGCGATATCGGTCTGATAAAAGCTAATGCCTTCGAATGTCTGCTTTGGATACTGTTTTCTTAGCTGCACGATTCTTACAATCGCGACTGCAAACTTTAGCAGAAAAAACACAGAAACCAGTCCAGCACCGTAAATAAGAAGTTCAGAATTAAAGAGATCATGACTTAAAGATGTATTTGAATTTGCAGCACTTAACGAATTTAACAACAGATAAATACCACCATCTACCTCAATCGTAAAGTAGGATATCCTGATGAGCGGCAGCAGCACACTCAGCAGCAAAATCGCCAGCAGAAAAAACCGGTTGTAGTGATGAAACGTCCTGTCCTTTAAGAACAACTGATAGTATAAAAACATTACACCGGACGTGAGAATCACTTTGCCAAAATAGAGCAGGGCTTCCATTATCTTTTGTTTTTGAGTTCTTCAAGCAGCATCTCAAGATCTTCGACGCTGAGTTCTTCTTTTTCAACCAGGAATGAGACCGCGTTGCGGTACGAGCCTTCGAAATAGTTTTTCACCAGACTTTTCATTGATTTTCCGCTGTACTGCTCCCGCGCCACGAGCGGGAAGTATTCATGTTGTCGGCCAAAGACATTATAATCCACGAAATCCTTTTCCTTAAGAACTTTCAGAATGGTCGAAATGGTATTGGTGTGCGGTTTCGGTTCGGGGAATTTTTGAAGCACGTCCTTCAGGAAAGCTTTTTCAAGATCCCATAGGTACTGCATTACCTGTTCTTCTGCTTTGGTGAGTTGCTGTATTTTCATTATCACTAAATGTTTAGTGATACAAATGTAGCATTAAAATTAACTATTACAACTATTTTTATAGGGATAAAAGCATTTTTAATTTAAGTGCTTGAATATCAATTTAAAAACTTTTGAATACCTCCGAATTCAGCTTTCATCTCAGAGCTTAATTTATTGCCTAAAAACAGTATCTTTGCAGACTTAAAAAAACATAACTGCAAACCGCCCACGGCGAATTGCCAAATGCAAACTATATGAAATGTGGAATCGTAGGCTTACCCAACGTAGGTAAATCAACTCTTTTTAACTGTTTAAGCAACGCCAAAGCACAGTCGGCCAATTATCCTTTCTGTACTATTGAGCCGAATCTGGGCACGGTTTCAGTTCCGGATCACCGCCTGTTCGAGCTTGAAAAACTCGTCAATCCTGAAAGAGTGTTGCCCGCCGTGGTAGAAATCGTAGATATCGCCGGCCTTGTGAAAGGTGCCAGCAAAGGGGAAGGTTTAGGGAATCAGTTCCTGGCCAACATCCGCGAGTGCGAAGCCATCATCCACGTGTTAAGATGTTTCGAAAATGGCAATATTGTGCACGTCGAAGGTTCTGTAGATCCCATGCGCGATAAGGAGATCATCGATATCGAGCTTCAGCTTAAGGACATCGAAACCATCACAAAAGCCGCCGACAAAGCAAAGAAATTCATCAAATCGGGCAAAAAAGAAGACGTGCTGACGTACGAAACCCTTCAGAACCTGCTTAAATTTGTAGAAGACGGACGCAATGTGCGCGAGTTTCCAATGGATGATTTCAGCACGGAGATCATTGGTGATATTCAGCTTCTTACCAACAAACCGGTGCTTTACGTTTGTAATGTGGACGAAAATTCCATTAAAAACGGCAACGAATGGATTCCGAAAATCGAGGAGATGGCGAAAAAAGAAAATGCCGAAATCGTGGTATTGGCCGCACAGATTGAAGCTGACATCAACGAATTGGAGACTTTCGAAGAAAGACAGATGTTCCTCGAAGAACTCGGTCTGGAAGAGCCTGGCGTAAACCGTCTGATCAGAAAAGCGTATGATTTACTGAAACTTCAGACCTATTTCACCGCGGGAGTAAAAGAAGTCCGCGCCTGGACCATCGGCCAGGGCTGGACGGCACCACAAGCCGCGGGCGTAATCCACACCGATTTCGAGAAAGGATTTATCCGCGCGGAAGTAATCGGCTACGAAGATTTCGTGAATTACGGTTCCGAAGCCAAAGTAAAGGAAGCCGGAAAAATGAGAGTCGAAGGAAAAGAGTATATCGTAAAAGATGGCGATGTGATGCATTTTAGGTTCAACGTTTAAGCAAAAAATTACCATTCCCATACAAAAAAGTCTGCTGATTTACCAGTAGGCTTTTTTTGATTTTTATTCATAGATTAGCTTTGAACAATAAATTTTTATTATGATTAAAAGATTATTTTTGGCTTCTGCATTAGGTTTGAGCACAGTTTATTTTGCACAGACAAATGTGTTCGAAGAAAAATTTGAAGACCCGGCTAAACGTGCTTTGTGGACCATGGGCGATAGGGACGGGATAACGATACCTGGGAATTTCTGGATGCCGGCATCAATGAGGTTGATTCTTTCACCGGCTATTTCGCAGCATCATTTTCGTGGTATCTTGGTGCTTTTACACCTGACAATACACTTACAAGTCCTGCCATCAGCCTGCCATCATCAGGAGAGTTGCAGTTAAGCTTCAAAGTTGCTGCGGGTGATGAAGACGTATTTGAAGAGCACTATGCAGTTTACGTTATTCCGGCGAACTCAACTTTCTCGGGTGCAGAAACTCCGATATTCGAAGAAACAATGGACGGCGGATATCTTTCTGCGGCCAAAAACATAAATGTAGATATCTCATCCTTCGCTGGTCAGGATGTGAAACTCGTTTTCAGACATTTTAATTGTACAGATATTTTCTATATTGGTATTGATGACGTAATGATCACGCAAAACGTTTTAGCAGTTGCAGATTCTCAAAAAGCTAAAATTTCAGTTTATCCAAACCCGGCTACAGACTTCGTTCAGATCTCAAACGCGGGAACTGTAAACAAAGTACGAATTTTTGATTTAAATGGCAGACTGATTACCGAGACAACATCAACGAAAATTGATGTTAAGCAACTTCAGACAGGACAGTATATACTCAATATTCACTCGGGCAACCAGATAATTTCACGCAAATTCATTAAAAAGTAAATTTAGAAACAGAGCAGGCCACGAGCCTGTTTTTTTTTATCATTAAGTTTTGGTGCTTTTTATTCTTAATTTTTAGTTAAATATTTAATTCTTACTTACTAAGGTATAGATTTGATGCTTATTATTCCTAAATTGTATTTCAATGACAGTGAAACTGATACTTTTAAAATAATTCATTGATAACTAAAAATCAACATTATGGCAAAAAAAATCGCAGTTCTGGTAGGTTCATTAAGAAGGGAATCCTATAACAGAAAAATAGCAAACGAACTCATTCGCATCGCAGAAGGTAAGCTGGATATGGAGATTGTAGACATCTCCAATCTGCAGCTTTACAGCGAAGATCTCGACGAAAATCCACCACAGGAATGGACTGATTTCCGAAAGAAAATAAAATCCGCGGACGGCATACTGGTTGTTTCCCCCGAATACAACCGCACGATTCCCGGCGCATTGAAAAATGCCATCGATGTAGGCTCACGGCCTTACGGAAGTTCATCATGGCCGGGCAAACCCGGCGCGGTGATGACATCCTCGATCAGTTCTTTGGGCGGTTTGGCCGCGAATCATCACATCCGGCAGGCTTTTGTCTTCGTAGACGTTCCGCTGATGCAGCAGCCTGAAGCCTATATCGGCAACGCGTCGCAGCTCTTTAAAGACGACGGAAAAACACTGGTGGAAGGTACCGAAAAGTTCCTGCGCAGTTTTATGGAAGCATTTCAGGCTTGGGTTGAAAAGTTTTAGCCCGAGACCTTGGCAATTTAAAAACCTCATTCAGCGAAGAATGAGGTTTTTTTGTAAACGGCTTCAGCGTTTGTTTTTTAATTTTATTAAATGTGTTCCTTGGCAGTTCGATTGTGCGGACGGAATGTTTATTTTTGTTAAAAGCACCAACCTCAATGCAGAAACTCTTTGAAAAACTAAATGTGCAGAAGGCACTTCTATTTCTCACACTCATACTCATCGGCATCATCCTGATCGAGCTGAAGTACTTCATCGCCGGACTTCTGGGCGCAATCACCCTGTATGTTCTCACCCGAAAGTTCTATCTGAAACGCGTCGAACAGAAAAAGTGGAACAGCAACCTCACCATTACCCTTATTATTTTTCTGATCATCATCACGTTCGCCGTACCGCTTTGGATTATTCTTGAGATCCTCGTTCCAAAAATAAACGAGTTCGTCAGCGACCGCGAGGCCATCGTAGAAAAATACACCGCCATACGTACGTGGCTGGAGAACCAAAAGTACCTCCGCAACTTTGATTTTCACCTGAGCAACGAGCAGATCCTGCAAATCATCAACCGCGTGATCTCGTATATCCCTTCCACGCTGAACTGGGTCGGGCAGACATTCGCGAACATCTTTGTGGCACTTTTCATTCTCTATTTTATGCTCAAAGATACACGTCGCATTGAAGCAAAATTCAAAGATATCCTGCCGGTTTCGCGTGAAACTAAAAAATACTTTATCAGAAGCATGACCGAACTGATCCGGTCAAACTCTTATGGCATCCCGATCTTAGGCTTCAGCCAGGGCGTGATTGCGATCATCGGTTACTATATTTTCGGGGTCGAAAACGCTATTTTCTGGGGTTTGCTCACCGGCGCGGCATCCATTGTTCCGGTTCTCGGCACCATGCTGGTGTATGTACCTATATCCGTTTACCAGATTGCGACGGGCGACGTAAGTGACGGCCTCATGCTGGGTGTCTACTGCCTTGTACTGGTAGGCGGAATCGATAATATTCTGCGCTTTACACTGCTGAAAAAAATGGCGGATATCCATCCGCTGATCACGGTATTCGGGGTGATACTGGGTTTGCAGATCTTTGGCGTGATGGGTCTGGTTTTCGGACCTGTATTGTTATCGTTGCCGGGAATCCTGTACCGCATGTTTGAAATGGAAAGAAGTTTTAAAAATCTTGAAGAGAATAATGAGCTGCTGAATCCTGACACAGTTTCTCATGATTGATGGATCTAGATTCATGTTTAAGTTCATTAAAATTCAATTTTTTCCTGTAACGTTAAACCATTAAATCTTACTTATTCTTAAAATAAACGCTGATAAAATGAACAACCACGAAATCGACTACAAGATACACGGCGAAGAAATGCAGTGTGTTGAAATTGAACTGGATCCGAATGAAAGCGTGATTGCCGAACCCGGCAGTTTCATGATGATGACGGATGGCATACAGATGCAGACCTTATTCGGCGACGGCAATGAAAAGGGCTTGATGGGCAAACTTTTTTCAGCCGGAAAGCGCATGCTGACGGGCGAGAATCTTTTTATGACAGCCTTTACCAATAATTCGCAGGGCAAAAAACAGGTGACTTTTGCAGCACCGTATTCAGGAAAAATCATTGCGCTAGATCTGTCCGAGCTCGGCGGCAAGGTGATCTGTCAGAAAGATTCGTTTCTGTGTGCGGCGAAAGGCGTTTCGGTCGGGATCGAGCTGCAGCGAAAATTGGGGACCGGTCTGTTTGGCGGCGAAGGTTTCATCATGCAGAAACTTGAAGGCGACGGCATGACATTTGTGCACAGCGGCGGCCACGTGATTGAAAAAACACTTCAACCCGGCGAAATCCTGAAGATTGACACCGGCTGTATCGTTGCATTCACAAAAGAAGTAGATTACGACATTCAGTTTGTGGGCGGCATCAAGAATACCATTTTTGGCGGCGAAGGTTTGTTTTTTGCGCAGCTTCGCGGACCCGGAAAAGTCTGGATCCAAACATTGCCGATCGCAAGGCTGGCCGGACGAATCCTGCAGTTTGGCACTACCAAAAAAGGTGAAGAGGGTAGTCTGTTGGGCGGCCTGGGTCGCATGCTCGACGGCGACGGATTCTGAAATGATTCTTATAATATTTCAAAAGCGCATTTCGATGCGCTTTTTCTGTTTTTTCCGGGTATTTAATTACAAAATGAAGCTGGAAAAGCATTAATATTTTTTTCCTCAAAATTTTAGCTATCGGTTTTGTTTCGCTATTTTTGTGGATTACTGCTATTTAAAAGCGTTCCGCTGCAATTATGACCGAAAACAACACTGTAAACTATTCCGAAGACAACATCCGCACGCTCGACTGGCAGGAGCATATCCGCATCCGGCCGGGTATGTACATCGGTAAGCTGGGCGACGGTTCCTCTGCCGACGACGGCATCTATATCCTGCTTAAAGAAATAATCGATAACTCCATTGACGAATTCGTGATGAAATCGGGCAAGCGCATCGAGATAAAGATCGATGAAGGCAAAGCGACCATCCGCGATTTCGGACGTGGAATCCCGCTCGGGAAAGTAGTTGATGCCGTTTCCAAAATGAACACTGGCGGAAAGTATGACTCGAAAGCCTTTAAGAAATCTGTCGGGTTGAACGGTGTCGGTACGAAGGCCGTAAACGCCCTCTCGGAGTTTTTCCGTGTAAAATCGGTGCGTGAAGGCAAGGTGAAGATCGCTGAATTTTCAAAAGGTTTGATCACCGAAGATTTTCCCGAGACTGATAGCAGCGACCGGAACGGAACTGAGATCACATTCGTGCCGGACGCAACTATTTTCACGCATTTCAGGTTCCGCAAAGAGTACATCCAGAAGATGCTCAAAAACTACTGCTACCTGAATCCCGGACTTAAGATTATTTTTAACGGTGAAACTTACTTTTCAGAAAACGGCCTGAAAGACCTGCTTCAGGAAGAAATCGAAGGCGAAATCCTTTATCCGGTGGTTCACCTGAAAGATGAGGATATAGAAGTGGCCATCACGCATTCCGACAAATCGCAGTCGGAAACCTATTTTTCATTTGTCAATGGCCAGAATACCACGCAGGGTGGAACGCATCTCAATGCATTCCGCGAAGCGTATGTGAAAACCATCCGCGAATATTTCAATAAAAATTTTGAAGCGGCAGATATCCGTAAATCCATAATCGCTGCTGTCGCCGTAAAAGTGATCGAACCCGTTTTCGAATCGCAGACCAAGACAAAACTGGGTTCAAACGAGATGGAGCCGGGTAAGGAAACCGTGAGAACTTTCGTCACGAATTTCCTTAAAAACAAACTTGATAACTTCCTGCATCAAAATCAGGAAATCGCCGAGGCTATCCACCGCAAAATCATCATTTCAGAACGCGAAAGGAAAGAACTTTCGGGCATACAGAAACTGGCACGCGAAAGAGCGAAAAAAGTTTCACTACACAACAAAAAGCTGCGCGACTGCCGCCAACATTACAACGACCAGAAAGCGGTACGCAAAAGTGAAACCATGATTTTTATTACCGAAGGTGACTCGGCGTCGGGATCTATCACGAAATCGCGCGATGTGGAAACACAGGCGGTGTTTTCGCTTAAAGGTAAACCGCTGAATTGTTACGGCCTGACGAAAAGGGTTGTTTACGAAAACGAGGAATTTAACCTGCTGCAGGCGGCATTAAATATCGAGGATTCACTCGAAGACCTGCGCTACAATCACGTAATCATAGCCACTGACGCCGATGTGGACGGTATGCATATCCGTTTGCTTATGATTACTTTCTTTCTTCAGTTCTTCCCGGATCTGATTAAAAACGGCCATCTTTACATCTTGCAGACGCCACTTTTCCGGGTGCGCAATAAAAAAGAAACGCGCTACTGTTACACGGAATCTGAAAGGGTAAAGGCACTGAATGAGCTTGGGAAAAACCCTGAGATCACACGTTTTAAAGGCCTTGGTGAAATATCGCCAGATGAGTTTAAACATTTTATAGGTAAAGATATCCGGCTTGAGCCGGTAGTTTTAGGCAAAGACCAAACTATTGATCAGCTTCTCGAGTTTTACATGGGCAAGAATACGCCTGACCGGCAGCTTTTCATCCTCGAAAACCTCGTTGTAGAAGACCCGGAGATCGACAAGAAGGAAGAACTGGCTGATGCGGCGGTTTAAAAAAAATAAAGTTAGGTAGATGAGGCTGAACAATAGGAACCGCGCGGGTAGCTACCATTTATGGGTAGTGCTTTCAGCGATATTTTTGGCATTGGGATGCGCCGTGTTCCTACTCGAACTGCTGCACTTTGATATTTTGAATGAATGGCAGAGCGCTCTGGTTATAATTTTACCTGCAATTTTCGCCCTGATAACCTATTTGCGCGGCCCGCAGATCTTCGAGTACGACAGCGACGGTGAAGCACTGAATTTCAGAAATACGTATGTACCGTCATTTCAGAAAATCTATACCGATGAGTTTCCGAAGTATAAACTGATGAAATTCGAAATAATTGACGCACTGCTTCTGCGCAGGCTTTACGTCACCGTCACGGGCAAGAAAGGTTTAGTAACCTTAAAATACGACATTTCATACCTGAGGCCGAAAGAAGTAAAGGCTTTGAAAATGTCACTGAATAAAGTTTTAAAAAGTAACAAAGAAACTGAGACCAGGAGTTGATGGAAGAACAAGAAAACCACCACGATGAATCACTGAAAAAAGTATCCGGACTGTATAAAGACTGGTTCCTTGATTACGCTTCATATGTAATTCTGGACCGTGCGATTCCGTCCATTTTTGATGGCTTCAAACCTGTGCAACGCCGCATCATGCATTCAATGCGCGAGCTGGAGGACGGACGGTACAACAAGGTGGCCAATCTGGTGGGTAACACCATGAAATACCACCCGCACGGTGACGCCTCCATCACAGATGCCATGGTGCAGATCGGGCAGAAGGAACTGCTGATCGACACGCAGGGAAACTGGGGAAACATCTATACCGGCGATTCCGCCGCGGCGGCTCGTTATATTGAAGCGCGGCTGACGCCTTTTGCGCTCGAAGTGGTTTTTAATCCGAAAACCACACATTGGGTAAAATCTTACGACGGCAGAAATAATGAGCCTATCGACCTTCCGGTTAAGTTTCCGCTGCTTTTAGCTTCGGGGGTAGAAGGTATCGGCGTCGGACTTTCGACGAAGATAATGCCTCATAATTTCAATGAACTCATCAATGCATCTATTGCACATTTAAAGAATAAAAAATTTGAGCTTTATCCTGATTTTCTCACCGGCGGAATGCTGGACGTAACCAATTACAATGACGGTGAGCGTGGCGGCCGAATCCGTACGCGTGCAAGGATCATTCAGAAAGAAAAAAACACGCTCTGCATTACCGAACTGCCTTTTGGCAAGAATACCGGTGACCTGATAGATTCGGTGATCAAAGCCAATGAGAAAGGCAAGATCAAGATCAAGAAAATCGAAGATAATACGTCTGATCAGGTGGAAATCAACATCCATCTGAACAACGATGTATCGCCGGATAAAACGATTGATGCGCTGTATGCTTTCACCGACTGTGAAATTCCGATTTCACCCAATGCCTGCGTGATCGTCGGCGACAAACCCGAGTTTCTCACCGTTTCGGAAATTTTAAAACGAAATACGGACCATACGGTTCAGCTGTTAAAGACGGAACTTAAGATAGAGCTGCACGAACTGCAGGAAAAATGGCATTTTGCAAGTCTCGAAAAGATCTTCATTGAGAATGAAATCTATCAGGAGATCAAAGGAAAATCTTCAAAAGAAGAAGTGTATGAAGCCGTTGACAAAGGCCTTAAGCCTTTTACGGGAAATCTGCTGCGCGCTGTGACGACAGAAGACATCATTAAACTTACCGAACTTCCGTTCATGCGTATTTCCCGCTATGACCAGGATAAGGCCATTGAAAACCTACTGAATCTCGAAGCGAAAATAGAGCAGGTAAAACATCATTTGGAAAATCTTGTTCAGTACGCCATCGATTATTTCCTCGGCATCCAGAAAAAATACGGAAAAGGCAAAGAAAGACGGACCGAACTGCGCGTTTTTGATACCATTGACGCGACCAAAGTGGCTGTGGCAAACGAAAAACTCTATGCGAATTTTGAGGAAGGTTTTATCGGGACTTCTCTTAAAAAAGACCAATATCTTTTTGACTGTTCCGATATTGATGACATCATCACTTTCCAGAAAGACGGAACCATGAAAGTGGTGAAAGTGGAACCTAAAACCTTCATCGGGAAAAACATCCAGCACGTTGCTGTGTGGAAAAAGAACGATAAACGCACGGTTTATAACATGATTTACCGCGAAGGAAAAGAAGGTCCTTATTACATGAAGCGGTTCTCAGTGACCGGCGTGACGCGAAACACCGATTATAAACTCGCCTCAGAAAAAAAAGGTTCGGAGATGCTTTATTTCACGGCCAATCCGAACGGTGAAGCTGAAGTGGTGACGGTACTTTTAAAACCAAATGCACGCATCCGTAAGAACAAAATTGAAATAGATTTTGCTGAAATCGGGATTAAAGGCCGCGACTCGAAAGGTAATCTGGTGACCAAATATGCCGTGAAAAAAGTAGATCTTAAAGAAGAAGGCCACTCAACGCTGGCACCCCGGAAAATCTGGTTTGATGATACCGTGCGCCGCCTGAATGCTGATGCACGCGGAACTTTGCTCGGAACTTTTAAAGGCGATGACAAAATCCTCACCATCAATGCGAATGGTGACGCGCGGCTGATGTCGTTTGACCTCATGAACCGTTTTGAAGACGAATATCTGATCCTCGAAAAATGGAAACCTGAACAGCCCATCACTGCGATTTACTACGACGGCGAAAAACAGATGTATTTTATCAAACGTTTTCTGCTTGAAAATACTACGAATGTTCAGCATTTCTTGCCAACGGAACATCCAAAATCGTTTATCGAGCAGGTAATTGTAGCGAATGGCGCGACGGCAGAATTGGTTTTCGCGAAAGAAAAAGACAAACAGCGCGATCCGGAAACAGTGAATGTTGACGAATTCATTGCAGTGAAGGGTATCAAAGCCATCGGAAATCAACTGACGCGAAATAAAGTTAAGATGATAACAGTGACTATTCCGGAGCCCGAAGAGGAAATCAATCCCGGATTTGATGTGGTAGAAACTACAGACGGCCACATCAGCTTCATTGACGAAGACGTGAAAGATGAAGACTTTCCGGATGAAGGCACAATCGGTAGCCTGTTCGATGAATAACAAAAAAAAGACGCTTCCAAAAGCGTCTTTTTATTCTCAGAACTGTACATTTACCGTCAGTTCCTCGCCGTTTCTGGCGACAGTTACCGGCAGTTCATCGCCCGGATTCACTTTGGAAAGGCAGTCCATGTAGGAATAGATTTCGCTCACTTCGCAATTTCCGATACGCTTTAAAATGTCGCCGGGTTTGATGCCCGCCAGGGCAGCAGGGCGGTTTTCGGAAACGCCGTCAATCAGCATCCCGTCTTTTGTGTCCGCATAATTAGGCATGATGCCCAGCGTCACCTTAAACTGTGGCAGTTCATTATTCATAATTTTTCTGTTTAAATTTTTAATGTTTTTTTGGCCAATTCACAGCCGTCCGATCTGTAGCTAAGTTTGTGCCTTTCTGCCATATTTAAACAAAAAAATCCGCAGTAATAAAACCGCGGATGTACGTTAAAACGGATAGCCAAAGGCAAAGTTGAGTACCGGTTTCCAGGTTTCGCCCAACACGAAACGCTGGCCCAGCGGCCTGTTCGGGTCGTAAACTTTGTAAGCAGCGTCGAGGCGCAGCGTGATGTACGCCACATTTATCCTCACACCTAAACCGGTTCCCACGCCCATCTGTGAAATAAATTTACTGAACTTAAATTCATCACCAAAACCTGTATCCTGCAGTCCCCAGATATTTCCGGCGTCTACAAACCCAGCGCCTTCAAACATAGGGGTAAATGGTATTCGGTATTCAATGTTGGTGGTGAGTTTAACGTTATCCATCACGTAGCTGCGGATCTTCTCATCGAGCTGCGAATCTGCAGGTCCGAGGCCACCGAAAACACGCCATGCGCGGATATCATTTGAGCCGCCATTGAAGTAGGATCTTACAAACGGCATCGTAGACGAATTGCCATACGGCACACCGATACCTATGAACTGGCGCAGCGCAAGGGTGTGTTTGCCATTGAAAAATGTAAAATACTTCCGCACGTCAAAATCAAACTTTACAAACTGCGAGTAGGGGATATTGAATATCGTTTTGGATGCGCCGGAGACAAGTCCGTCATTCTCAGTCCGGTTATTGAATAGACTGAACACATTACCCGCAAGTTCTATTTTTGCATTCAGGTAAAACGGATTTGGTCTGTCATTCTTTCCGATTTCATTATAAATAAAGTTGTAAATAATTGATGATATCAACACATCCTGCGTCTGAC
>JAEZYN010000002.1 GCA_023419095.1 Bacteroidota bacterium
TCAAGCATTTCAGAAAAAATGTCAGTATTGATACGCTCAAAGAAACCATCCTGGCGGTTGTACCATTCCATAAAATCTTTTGAAAGCTGATGTCCCGGCTCGGCCATCCAAAAGGCGGAATAGGGCACGCCCTTCACCTCGAAGCCGCAGACTGCTTTTTCATTAAGGAATTCACCGAGCGGAAGTTTGAGTTCCATATCAGTATCCATGTAGATTCCGCCATGCTCGTACATCACTTTAGAACGCACATAATCTGAAACAAATGCCCATTTTCCCTGGGCATAAGCGTCTTTCACATACTGATTATCTTTTAGCGGCGAGTTGCTGTCGTTCCATTCAATAATTTCGAAGTCAGGATGAATGCGTTTCCACGAAGCGATGCAGTATTCGGCGAGTTCACTTTTTGGCTGTCCGCCAAACCAACAGTAATGTATTTTTTTAGGAATCATAAATGATTGAAGATTTGAATTTTAAAACCTTTTCAGCAAAGATTGAACCTAAAGTGTCTTATTTCAGTTTTTAAATAAGTGCTATTTTTAATGAATTAAAAAATGCGAACCAAATGATACGTGCGCTCATCCTTTTATTCTTTCTCTTTCACCTCACTATGAAATCCCAACAAACCACATCAGCTTATCAACCCAAACCCTACGTAGAGATTAACAGCCCGGATTGGGTGAAAAATGCGACGCTTTACGAACTTAATGTGCGCCAGTTTTCGCCCGAAGGCAGTTTTAATGCGATCGAAAAACAACTTCCTCGTCTGAAGAAAATGGGCATCGATATTATTTGGCTCATGCCTGTGCAGCCCATCGGCGAGGTGAACCGCAAAGGCAGTCTCGGCAGTTACTATTCGGTGAAAGATTATCTGCGCATCAATCCGGAATTTGGTACAGAAGCCGATTTCCGCAGTTTGGTAAAAGCTATCCACGCACACGGCATGTATGTTATCCTCGATTGGGTGGCGAATCACAGCAGTTGGGATAATGAATTGGTTAAAAAACATCCAGAGTGGTACACGAAATCGCGCGACGGCAAATTCCAGTCGACTCCATGGCGCGATTATGACGACATTATCGATTTCGATTACAGCCAGCCCGGACTTCGGAAGTATATGACCGAAGCCCTTAAATTTTGGGTGAAAGAATATGACATTGACGGGTATCGATGTGACGTAGCCAGTTTTGTCCCAATCGACTTCTGGGAAAATGTACGCACAGAACTTGACGCTATAAAACCTGTTTTCATGTTAGCCGAAGCGGAAGACAAAGAACTTCACCGAAAAGCGTTTGACGCAACCTATAACTGGACGCTGTGGAACATCCTTCATCAAATTGCCACAAGCGGCAAAAGTGTAAAGTCCCTCGGTGAAGCCTACATCGCAGAACATGTCTCTATCTTTCCAAAAGAAGGAATCCGAATGAATTTCATCGACAATCACGACAAAAATTCGTGGGAAGGAACTCAATACACCAATTTCGGTGCTGCTTTGAATGCGTCTATTGTATTTTCTGCCTTAATGGATGGCATGCCGCTTGTTTACAGTGGTCAGGAAGCCGGACTAGACCGCTCGCTGAAATTTTTCGAACGCGATCCCATCGATTGGAAAGAACATGAAATCGCGGAACTTTATACGGCACTTTTCACTTTAAAGCATAAAAACCAGGCACTCTGGAACGGCAAGCATGGCGGTGAAATGGTAAGGATTATGAACGATAAAATGGATCAGGTGATTTCATTTGTGCGCGAGAAAAACGGCGACAAGGTTTTAACTTTCATTAACCTTAGTAAGGAAAAGGCGGAAGTCGCTTTCGACACGTCATATGACGCCGGAACTTACACCAACTTGTTCACTGGTGAACCACAGAAGGTTTCACAAAAACTTTTTCTGAATATGGAACCATGGAGTTATGTGGTGCTGCATAATTCGAAGTAATGTCGGTTTGGGATGATTAAGCAAACTTAACAAGGTTTTTGGACAGCCAATACAATTCTGAAACAAAACCCCCGTCGTAAGTTCAGACTCATTTATCGTAAATTGCGCTTCCAACTTTAATTAAAAATGTCGAAACCCAATCCCACGTCCGAAAAAACCCGTCTTCATCCGCGCAACCGAAACCGCGAACCGTACGATCTTAGTGCTCTTATCGCTGCAGAACCTGATCTTGCGAAGTACATAAAACCGAACAAATACGGCACGGATTCCGTGGATTTCGCCAATCCGGAAGCAGTGAAGCTGCTAAACAAGGCGCTGCTCAGTCAGTATTATGGCGTTAAAAACTGGAATTTCCCCGCGGAAAATCTGTGTCCGCCGATTCCGGGACGTGCGGATTATCTGCATCACATGGCAGATCTGCTTACACAAAGCAACTTCGGGACGCTTCCTGACGCGGAAAAAATTACGGTTCTCGATGTGGGCGTCGGTGCCAGCTGCATCTACCCAATCATCGGCATTACCGAATATGGCTGGAATTTCATTGGCTCAGATATCGATCCCAAATCGGTTGAATCGGCGCGGAATATTATTGGGGCTAACGAACAACTGAAGGACAAATCCGATATCAGGCTGCAAAAGAATCCGGCGTTTAAATTTAAAGGCATCATTAACGAAAACGAAAGAATCGATTTTACGATGTGCAATCCGCCATTCCACGCCTCTGCTGAAGACGCTGAAAGAGGAAGCCAGCGCAAGGTCCGCAACCTTACAGGTAAGAAACCGGTAAAAACCGAACTTAATTTTTCGGGCGTTAACAATGAGCTGATTTATCCTGGTGGCGAAATCGCGTTTATCCGCGGGATGATTTCTGAAAGCAAAGAGTTTTCCCAAAACTGTTATTGGTTTTCAACGTTGGTTTCGAAAGAATCAAACCTCAAAAAAATTTATAAACTGCTCGAAGTAGCCGGAATCTTCCACCTTAAGACGATTCCATTGGGAACCGGCAATAAATCGAGCCGCATTATCGCGTGGACCTATTTAAACAAAACTGAGCAGAAAAACTGGCGCGAAAACAATTCGCGTTAAAAATAGAATCAACATCTTAGCTTTAATCTTCACTCAAAATAAAACTGATTAAACCGATTAGCAGAATCTATTTTTCGGCTGCCTCTTTGGCTTGATATTTCCATAACTTGTCGCTGCAAAAATTTTGGATTTATGAGCGAGGGATTGATTAATTTCAGACAGGGCTTCACCTTTAAAAAATATACGCCGGAAGACATTTCGCCTTTCGACCGTATTTTCGATGTATTCAAAGATCTTTTGACGCACACTTCCGGCGATCTGGATGAAGCTTTCGAGTGGCTTGAAATGCTGGATAAGGAATATGACATCTTTAATGAAGACTATTCACTTGAAGATTTCATTGAAGATTTAAAAAAACGCGGCTATATTAAGGAAAAAAAAGACTCCGAAGACGGCAACACGGGCGAAGGCAGCGGCAAGAATGTGTTGACACCAAAACTTGAAAAAGCATTGCGTGAATTCGCTCTCGACCAGATTTTCGGTAAACTAAAAAAAACCGGAATCGGTAATCACCGCACTTCGAAAACAGGTATCGGTGACGAACGCGACGGCGAAAACCGCAACTTCCAGTTTGGCGATGACATCACCGCGGTGAACATGACTGAAAGTCTGAAAAATGCCCAAATCAATAACGGAATCAGTGACTTGCGGATGACCGAAGACGATTTGATCATAGAGGAAACCCGGCATAAAGCGCAGATGAGCACCGTGTTGATGATTGACATCAGCCATTCGATGATTTTATACGGCGAAGACCGCATCACGCCTGCAAAAAAAGTTGCGATGGCCCTTGTAGAACTCATCAAACGGAAATATCCGAAAGATTCGATTGATATCATCGTATTCGGAAATGAAGCCTGGCCGATCAAAATTAAAGACCTGCCCTATCTTCAGGTTGGGCCCTATCACACCAATACAGTGGCCGGTCTGGAGCTTGCGATGGATATTCTGCGGCGTAAGCGAAACACCAACAAACAGATTTTCATGATAACGGACGGCAAACCGAGCTGTATCAAACTCCCTACCGGCGAATTTTATATGAACAGCGTCGGACTGGATGAAATGATCGTCGCCCAATGTCTGAACAAAGCCGCGCAGGCACGGAAACTGAAGATTCCTATCACTACATTTATGATCGCGCAGGATCCTTATCTACGACGGTTTGTGGAAGCTTTCACGGCGCAGAACAAAGGAAAAGCTTTCCTCACCGGACTCTCAGATCTGGGCGAAATGATTTTCGAGGATTACGAAAGGAACCGGATCAGGAGAATATAGATGCTAGATGTTAGATGCTAGAAGCTAGAAGGCACATTTTACATTTTACATTTTACATTTTACATTTTACATCATACATTTTACATCATACATTTTACATCGTACATTTTACAAACTACCCTTCTGTGAAAAAAAATTAACATATTAAAAAAACATGATAAACGATACTACATTTAAAGAACTTAAAGAATCCGGCTATACGCACAAAACGATTTCGGAGGAAATTCAACAAAACCTGATTGCCAAGATCAAAGCCAAAGAACCGGTTTTCGAAGGGCTTTGGGGCTATGAAGACACCGTGATTCCTCAACTAAAGAAAGCTTTACTCGCAGGTCACCACATCAATCTGCTTGGCCTCCGCGGACAGGCAAAAACACGTATCGCACGCAGCATGGTGAGCCTTTTGGATGAATACATGCCCATTGTAAAAGGTTCCGAAATCAATGACAGTCCCTTTCAGCCGATCTCCAAATATGCACGTGACCTGATTGCAGAAAAAGGTGATGACACACCCATTTCGTGGGTTCACCGCAATGACAGGTTTTTTGAAAAACTCGCTACACCGGACGTTAATGTAGCCGACCTGATCGGTGATATCGATCCGATAAAAGCAGCTACGCTCAAACTTCCTTATTCTGATGAGCGTGTATTACATTACGGTATGATTCCGCGTGCTAACCGCTGTATTTTCGTATTGAATGAGCTGCCCGATTTGCAGGCCAGGATCCAGGTTTCCCTGTTTAATATTTTGCAGGAAGGCGACATTCAGATCCGCGGATTTCAGCTGAGGATGCCGCTTGACATCCAGTTCGTTTTCACCGCGAATCCCGAAGATTACACAAACCGGGGCAGCATCGTGACACCGCTTAAAGACCGGATTGGTTCTCAGATTTTCACGCATTATCCGAAAACAATTTCGCTCGCACGCCAGATTACGGAGCAGGAAGCCAACATTTCCGCAGACGACAGATCGCGCATTTCTGTTCCAGATATGGCCAAAAATCTGCTCGAAGAAATCGCTTTTTCAGCCCGCGACAGTGAATTTGTAGATGCAAAAAGTGGTGTGAGTGCGCGGCTTACCATCAGCGCGATGGAAAATCTGGTTGCAGCAGCCAAACTCAGGCTCCTGGAAACGGACACGGAAAAAACTACGGTGCGGCTGCTCGATTTCATGTCTGTGATACCGTCGATCACGGGTAAGATCGAACTGGTGTACGAAGGTGAGCAGGAAGGTGCCGACCATGTAGCACGACTGCTGATCGATCAGGCCGTAATGAATCAGTTCGAACAGATGTTTCCGCGGATTCCCAAACTCGAAAAAGAAAGCATCCGGACGCCTTACACTGACTTGATCCGGTGGTTCGATGAAAACCAACTCGAGCTCAATTATAACGACAGCGATGACGAATTTAACGCAAAACTAAATGAAGTAAAACCGCTGGACGTTCTGATTGACGAAAATACCAGCAACCTATCTGCGGACGACCGAAATTTCTGCAAAGAAGTCATACTTTGGGCTTTAGCCGCCAACAAAAAACTCGATAAAACCCAAACTGACAGCAGATATACTTTCGATTCTGCCGGCATCGGGAAATATTTCAATAAGTAAAAAAATGCCTCACTTTTCGTGAGGCATTTTTGTCAAGTTCTAACCGACCATCGCTTCGCCGGCCTTGCGGTAGGTGAAGTTGCCGTAGATGTGTCTTCGCGCGAAACGGCTGGGCGAATCTGCATTCACCATTTTGATGTAGGTATTGCGGGGCACGCCGATGTATTCGAACATTTTACCGTTCAGGTGCTTGATTTTGAGGATCTGTTTTTCATACTCAAAATCCTGAATGTTCGATTTTGTAGTGGTTTCCGTGTATTCGTCTTTGTACTTTTCCTGCGTTTCCGGGTTGATGCTCACGAGGAAATGATACGCCTCGATCACCGATTTGCTTCTTTCCTCGGCCTCCAGTTTACCGGCTTCATCATTGACGAATTTGTCCGGATGCGCGTCCTTCATGGTGTTGCGGTAGACGGTTTTCAGCTCTTTCAGCGTTGCGGTTTTGTCAACGCCAAGAAGTTTTCTGTGTTCGCCAATTCTTTTCATATATTGTTCTGTTGTTTGGTTTAACTATCGTAAATTCAACGGTTAACGCTCCCGACCTGAATTTCGGGGTGCAAAATTAAGCTTTTAAAAATTAACTGCGGTTTTATTGTTTGGTCTTGGTTTGAGACGAAATCCTCCGTTCATGCTTCGGTCTTCGCGTACACCCTAGCCCGCATCGCAGCCTCGTCTGCAGGAGGAGACGGAGACTGGGATAAAGCTCCTGAAAAAATTGAGCAAAAAGCCTATCTTTGCGGCTTAAAATTTTATTGAAAATGAATCCCTTTATTGAAGAACTGAAATGGCGCGGCCTGTTCGCAGACATGATGCCCGGAACCGATGAACAGCTGAACAGAGAAATTACCACAGCCTATATCGGGTTCGATCCTACGGCAGATTCGCTTCATATCGGGAGTTTGGTGCAGATCAAGATTCTGGCTCATTTTCAGCTGCACGGACACAAACCTATTGCGCTGGTAGGTGGCGCCACCGGTATGATCGGCGATCCCTCGGGGAAATCGACCGAAAGAAACGCGCTGGATGAAGAAACGCTAAATCATTATGTGGCGTGCCTAAAAAACCAGCTTTCGAAATTTCTGAAATTTGACGGAACCGAAAGCAACAATGCGGAACTAGTGAACAACTACGACTGGATGAAGGAGTTTTCATTCCTTGAATTCATCCGCGATATCGGCAAAAACATCACGGTGAACTACATGATGGCCAAAGAATCGGTGAAGAAAAGAATCACGGGTGAAGGTGGCGCAGAAGGCATGAGCTTTACGGAATTCAGTTACCAGCTGTTGCAGGGTTACGATTTCCTGCACCTTTACCGTGCGAAAAACGTGAAACTGCAGATGGGCGGCAGCGACCAGTGGGGAAATATAACCACCGGAACTGAACTGATCCGCAGGAAAGCGCAGGGCGAAGCATTTGCTTTAACCGTGCCGTTGATTACAAAAGCCGACGGCTCTAAATTCGGCAAATCTGAAAGCGGCGAAAACTACTGGCTCGACCCGAAAAAAACATCTCCGTACAAGTTCTACCAATTTTGGGTAAACGCGACTGACGAAGATGCGGAGCGTTTTATTAAATTTTACACCTTCCTGACTAAAGAAGAAATCGAAACGTTAATCGCAGAACATAAAACCGCACCGCACGAGCGTAAACTACAGAAAAAACTGGCTGAAGAGGTAACCGTTTGGGTTCATAACCGCGAAGAGTTTGAAAAAGCCGTGAAGGCTTCAGAAATCCTTTTTGGACGCTCCACAGCTGAAGATTTGGTGAATCTGGATGAAGCAACTTTCCTGGAAGTCTTTGAAGGCGTTCCACAGAAGGAAATCGCGAAAAGCGAAGTGCTGGAAGGTGGTGTGATTGATCTGATATCGGAAAAATCGGGCTTCCTAAAGTCAAAAGGCGAAGCCAGACGCGAATTGCAGAGTAACTCGATCTCCATAAATAAAGAAAAAATAAACGACACTTTCGAGATAAAGGAATCTGATCTGATTGACGGCAAGTTCCTGCTGCTTCAAAAAGGAAAGAAAAATTACTTCATCGTAAAGGCTGTTTAAACTACATTAATCCGGCTCCTGGCCGGATTTTTTGTTATTATAAGCATATAGTTTCAGGCCCATAGCCACACTTGTAAACAGCTGTTTAACTTTTAAAGTTGTAATTTTACACCTAATTTATTTTAATGGCAGTTATCATTTTCATCATTGTGCTCTGGTATTCAGGGCTTTTTTTCCAGACTTTTTTTCTGCACCGCTACGCAGCGCACCAAACTTTCAAAATGTCGAAATTCGGCGAAAAACTGTGTTATGTACTGACGTGGTTTACACAGGGATCCAACTATCTTTCCGCTTACGGCTACGGTGTAATGCACCGCATGCACCATGCTTACGCAGATACTGAGAAAGATCCGCATTCACCGAAGTATGACCACAACCTGTTCACCATGATGTGGCGCACAAAAAGCATTTACCAGCAGATCAACAAGCAAAAGGTAATCATCGAAGAGAAATTTACCAAGAATGTTCCGCAGTGGGAATCTTTTGATAAGTTTGCGAGTTCATGGGGTTCCAGAATTGGATGGGCAATCGCTTACACGGCCTTTTTCTACTTTTTCGCCACGGCGTGGTGGCAGTGGATCCTGCTTCCGGTTGCTTACATGATGGCACCGATTCATGGTGTGATTATCAACTGGTTTGGGCATATCTACGGTTATGTAAATTTTAAAGTTTCAGATACTTCAAAAAACCTGTTCCGTTTCGATTGGCTGATGATGGGCGAAGGCTATCACAACAACCATCACAAATACGGTGGAAGAGCGAATTTTGGGGGCGTAAGATGGCATGAGATTGACGTTACGTATCTGATCATGTTGCTTTTAGACAAAATGAAACTGATCAAACTGAAGCCGGTCGCGGTGGTAAAAAGGGAAGTTTAAAACATTAAACCGGATTTTAGATCCGGTTTTTTTGTTTTTAAATACAGGACAAAGTTATAACACTTCAAAAACTTCAGAAAACATCCAGGTAAAACATCAAAATACTGTGCATGAGAAACTACAGAAAGCGATACTCGGTAATCACTTGCAAAAATCTGTGAAATCAGTGAAATCTGTGCCTTCAAAATCAACTTTGCGCGATCTTCTCTTATTTCCGTGAAATCTGTGCGTTCCCAGCTACCGTTTGCACCCTTCGCGAGCCTGACCCGGAAAATTGCAATATATTTGCGTATGGAATTACAATATCTCGTTCGCGAGCCCGAAACAATCACGCCTTCTACTACCCTACTTGTCCTGCTTCACGGTTACGGAAGCAATGAAGAAGACCTTTTTTCATTTGCGCCCACAATTCCGGAAGACTGGCTCATCGTCAGCTTCCGTGCGCCCCACAACTCGCATTATGGTGGCTATTCGTGGTATGATATTGACCTGATGAATGTGGAAAACCGCGTAGATGTACCGCAGGCGAGGCAATCATTAGAAAACATTTTGGCCAATATCATGAGTGTCAGCAACCGGTACGGTCTTACGGACAACCAGACGCACCTCATCGGCTTTTCACAGGGCGGCATCATATCTTATGCACTCGCGCTAGAATATCCTGAGTTGTTTAACAAAGTGGCCTGTCTCAGCGCATATCCTGAAGAAAAGATAATGCCCAACATGGTGAAAGACAAGAAGAAGCTCGAGCATTTGCGCTTCTTCATTTCACACGGAACTGATGATGCCACAGTGCCGCTCGAATGGGGCCGGAAAGCCGCGGATCTGTTATATGACCTTAGCTGTTTTTTCAGTTTTCGAGAATACATGAGCGGACACGGCGTCAACCAGAAAAACTACATGGACCTGATGGACTTTTTGCGTAAATAAATTTATTAACCAAATGAAAAGGCTTTCGATTTTACTTCTGTTGCTTTCCATCCAGATTCAGGTCCACGGACAGGCAGCAGGTTCAGAACCCGAAAAACAGAGTACGCGGTCGGCTAATGTGAAAATTTTAAGTGAAAACTTTTCAGCACCGCAGCTAAACACAACCCGGCGAATCTGGATTTACCTTCCGCCCGATTACGTTTCATCCCGAAAAAAATATCCGGTCCTGTATATGCATGACGGCCAAAATCTGTTTGACGACAAAACTTCGTTTGCCGGAGAATGGCAGATAGACGAGGCGCTTGATAAAATTTACGGAGAAACCGGAAAATCGGCAATTGTCGTTGGCATCGATAATGGCGGCGAAAAGCGGATGGATGAACTTTCACCATTCAAAAACGAAAAATACGGTGGCGGAAGCGGCGAAGAATATATGCGGTTCATTGTGGAAACATTAAAGCCATATATCGACAGCAATTTCCAAACGAAACCTGCTGCGCGGCATACCACATTGGGTGGAAGCTCGCTTGGCGCGCTTATTTCGGTGTATGGCGGCGTAAAACACCCCGAAACTTTCGGAAACATACTGGCGTTCAGCAATGCATTTTGGTTTAATGGGGCTGAACTTGAAAATTTCATCAAAGATTCCAAACAAAATTTAAGGCACCAAAAGTATTATTTTGTGCAGGGTAAGAACGAATCTGTTGAAATGGTGGCGCAGACGCAGAAAATAATCGACGCGCTGAAATCTAGGAGTGTGAAGGCAAAAAACATCTACAACCGTTCAGACGAGGACGGTAAACACAACGAAAGGTACTGGCGGCGCGAGTTTCCGGCAGCTTTTCTCTGGCTTAAATAATTGATTTTTAATTGTCGAAAGCGTTTGGATGGCTGTTTTTTATTTCATCCACCGTACCCAAAACTTTTTGCTCTAAAGAATCCTGGTACTGCTGCAATTTATCGGCAACACCGTGGTCAAAAGTACCGATTATTTTCGCGGCTAAAATTCCGGCATTCGCAGCGCCGTTCAGTGCTACAGTTGCTACAGGAATCCCCGACGGCATTTGCAAAATAGACAAAACGGAATCCCAGCCGTCGATGGAATTTGAGGATAAAATCGGTACACCAATCACCGGCAATGTCGTACAGCTTGCGACCATTCCCGGCAAGTGTGCGGCACCACCTGCTCCGGCGATGATCACGCTGATCCCACGGTTTTTCGCGGTTTCGGCATACTCCAGCATGCGTTTTGGCGTGCGGTGCGCGGAAACCACCGTAAGTTCGTACGGAATGTCGAGCGATTTCAGGAAATCAGCTGCCTGCTCCATTATTTTCAGGTCGCTTTGGCTCCCCATGATTATTCCGACCATTGGTGTTGATGTTTTAATAATTATATCAGGCTAAAGATAAGGGTTTTCGCAGAATTTTGGAGAGAAAATGCCGCTGACGCTCGCGATTTTATTGCACTTGCCATTTACAATCCGGACAGAGAAAGCCCATGAAATTTGCGCGCCGAGTCTTCCTTAAAATCTTTTCGGTAAGATTTAAATGAAGTAGAACAACGATCTGCAATTGGCGTAGTAATAAAATCTTTCAGCCGGCAGCGTCATATGCCTTTTTAAGCCAGCCAATTACTTCCTGGTCAATATCCTGCAGACCGGAAATGATTAATTTATGCGAACACATTGCGTTGGGTTTTTCAGCTTCCAGTTTACCTGTCGTCTCCTGTCCTTTCAGGTTGAGGCCAATTTCGAAGCGCGTCTTTGTGGCAGGGTTCAGAATTGCGAACTGTTTCTTACGTCTCAAACTTACATAAGCGATTTTTGGCACAACCTCAATGTCGTCGCCAAATGTTTTAATCTCCGACAGAAGCCTGTCGTAAACCGGTTTGAAATGTTCTTTTCCGCCGTATTGCCTGGTGATCAGTTCATCGTGATTTTCGGCCGAACCGGCATCAGTTTCATTGGTTTTATGCGCCACAAGATTGGCAAATCCGTGCGTGAAAGCGTGATTTTCTTTGAGATATTTAATGATTTCACCGTGCTTCGCGATGTTTTGAGCCTTTACGGTCTCAATCCACTGCGCCAACGTTTTGCCTGTATTTTTATACAGGTTTTCCATCATCGTTTGTGTAGCTTTATCCATGGCTTAAGGTTTTGACTTCCATATTTTATCGGAAAAAGGCAAGTACTCAGGGAGTGCGGCAGAGCCGTACCATGGGAAAATTTCGTACTCCAACAGTCCGTTTTTTACTGCCGGATCGGTTTGTAACAATTGCGTAGCCTCTTCCTGCGTCTTTAAATTATTTAAAATAAAAATACCTCTGTAATTTTTTTCATTTTTCCCGAAAGGTCCGGCCACAACTAATTTGCCATCTTCCACGAGGCGGTTGATGTTGGTCATGTGGCCTTTGAAACTTTCAGCAACAAGCGCTTTATCCGCGGATGTGTTGGCGCCAGTTTTAAGAATAACCAGAAAGTAATTTTTCATTCCATAATCGTCCGCGCCCATTCTCTTGGCTAATTCATTGTCGTAATTGGGGTTTGTACCCAGACTCGTCCTATCTTTTTCAGACTGCCCAAAAATGAGGGAAGCAGTTGCAAGGAAAGTAAAAATCAATACAGCTTTCATTTTATAATATATTTTATATGTTTCCGGTTACCGCCAGCTGAGAAAACCGCTTTGCCAATCATTAAAAATACAAAGATATCCTGGAATCAGTTACCTGTTTCACCGCTGGATTTTTTAATTCTGCAGATTCAAATGCTCTGTTTCTGATATTTTTCCGGTCGCTCTTTTTCTTAACTTAAGACTGGAAAATTTGCCTTTTGGTTTGTGAAGGCGCATCTTCAATGGAACTTCTCCGCTTCACCCATTTGTAGATTTCAAACCACAGAACGGAAACTGCGGCTACCAGAAATGCAGTCAGCAATTCCCGCAAAGACAATCCAACCAATCGGAAAAAAGCCGCAAAAGAAGGAATGTAAAGTATGGCAGCCAGCAACAGTAAAGTAACACTAATGATGATCGGGAAGAGATTATTCCTGTATTTCAGTGTCTCAAAAATACTGTATTTGAATGACCGGTTCGTTAAACTCAACAAAATGTTTGCAAATATCAGCGTCGTAAAAACCATTGCGCGTGTGGTAGCTTCGTCACCACCCTGCTGCATCGTAAACTGATAGATAACAAGAATTCCGCCGGTAATCATTAAACCCTGTATGATACTGATGCTCAATTCCTTCCAGTTCAGGAAAGTATCGGTCATTCGGCGGGGATTCTGTTTCATTGTTTCTTTTTCCATCGGCTCATTCTCGTACACGATGGAACAGGTAGGACCCATGATCAGTTCAAGGAAAATAACATGAACAGGCGTGAAGATTTGCGGATAAATCCATCCTAAAAACAGTGGCAAAGAAACCGTAAGGATAATCGGTATGTGAATGGAGATGATGTATTGAATGGCTTTTTTTATGTTGCTGTAAATCCTTCTGCCCGCCGCAATGCCGGTCACCAGTTTATTAAGGTCGTCGTTGATAATGACCAGGGAAGCGGCGGCCTTCGCAATTTCGGTTCCTTTGTTTCCCATCGCCACACCAATATGAGCGGCTTTAAGTGCCGGCGCATCGTTCACGCCGTCGCCCAGCATGGCCACTACTTCGTCATCTTTTTTTAAAGCATTGACCATCTTCAGTTTGGCTTCCGGAAACATCCGTGTAAAAAGCGTGGTTTTCCGGGAAAGTTCAGTAAGTTCCTGTTGTTCACTATGATCTACGATTTCGGCGCCATTCACTGCGGGTGAACTGTTGATAATTCCGGCTTGCAGCGCAATGGCATTTGTAGTTTCTTCGCTGTCACCGGTAATCACTTTTACCTTGATGCCCGCATCATAGATTTGCTTAAAAACATCCTCAATTCCGGCTTTTGGCGGATCATAAAACACTGTAAAACCTAAAAACTCAAAGTTGAAATCCTGCTGTTTTTCCGGGAAATCACTTCCTTCAAAATGCGATTTGGCTACGCCTAAAAGTCGGTAACCCTGCTTACCAAGTTGTTTAATTTGCGCACGTAACTGTGTTTTCTCGTTTTCCGACAAATCTGACACAGCCAAAAGCGCTTCAGGCGCTCCTTTGGCTGCAATGAGACGTTCTTTGTTTTTTTTATTTTCAAATAAATGCGTCATCATCGGCGGCTTGCCTTCCAGCGGATATTCATGGATCATTCGGAAATTTTGTCGAACATCTGTCTTCTGGGTCTGTTCGTAAATCTTGTGCAGGGATTTTTCCATTGGGTCGAACGGTACAGGCTCACTGCTCCACATCGCAAATTGTATCAGTTCTGCCAGTGCAGGATCATTGAATTGGCCGTCCTCATAAAGACGGTGGGTCCGAAAGTCATACAGCGCTTTCAGTTGCATCGAATTTTCGGTGATTGTGCCGGTTTTATCAGTACAGATCACGGTGGTACTTCCCAAAGTTTCCACTACTGTGCTTCGTTTGACGATGATGCCTTCGCGCATGAGTTTCCAGGCTCCCAAAGCCATAAATGTGGTGAATGCAACTGGAATCTCTTCGGGTAAAATTGACATCGCCAGCGTAAGACCAACCAGGAGACTTTCGATAATATCACCGCTCTGCCAAAAACTGTAACCCCAAACCATGATGAACACCACGATTCCAATGACTGCCATGCCCTTAACGAATTTGGTGATCTGGGCGTGCAATGGCGACTGATCTTCCTGAATAGACTGAATGGACTCTCCTATCTTACCTAATTTTGTAGAGTCGCCGATTTTCTGCACTGCAAAAACAGCCAGCCCCGAAACCACCAGCGTTCCGCTGTACACATTCCTGTCCTCGGTTTCCACACTTTTAAAAACTGAAAACGTTTCACCGGTCAGCGATGCCTCATTTACCGAAAAATCATTGCTGTGAACAATTTGTCCGTCTGCACTGATCATTTTCCCTTCTTCAATAATGCACAGGTCCCCCACCGCGATTTCGTGCGTCGGGATTTGTACTACTTTTGAATCGCGGATGACGGTACTTAAAGGTTCATTGAGTTTTTCGAGCGCTTCCAGTGCTTTCTTGCTGCGGTTGTCCTGATAAAAGGAAATACCGGACACCGCCACGATGGCCGCGAGCATGAAAGCAGCCTCGCCATAATCTCCCACTATTAGGTAGATAACAGCGACGGCAATAAGCAACAGCAACATCGGTTCTTTTAAAATATCAAGCAGTAAACTGAGCCAGGAACTTTTTGGGGCCGACTGAATTCTGTTGTAGCCGTATTTCTTCTGCGAAGCCAGAACCTCCTCATTTGAAAGACCGGTCAGGTGTTGGGGAATGTTGTGCGCCATAACTTTAAAAATCAAACAAATTTCACAGCCTATGAAGACCTTCCTTTACTTTAGTGCCTGTCTTCAATACAAAAGCAGCATGGAATGCTTCTGAAAACATAGTTTCCGCATGTCTAATTTAGCTAAAAGAACCAGATAAACCGAAAACAGGACTGATTCTTGTAAAAAAGGAAAAACGGAGGAAAAAACAGCAACAAAAACCCTGTTTTATACTCTAATTTATTTCACTGAAACAGGTGCAACCGCTTTCGCAGTCTTTATAGATTCTCTTCCATAAACGCTCTACAGTAATCTTTAATCTGTTGTCGAACCTTTGCGAACTGCGCTCTCACCACTTCGTCAGTACCGGTTGCCTTCGCCGGATCTGGGAAATTATGGTGAAATTTCTGCGCTTCCGATGGGAAGAATGGGCACCGCTCTTTGGCATTGTCGCATACAGTGATTACAAAATCGAAATCTATATTTCGATATTCGTCAATATGGTTTGAGGTGTGGTTCGAAATATCGATACCGTCCTCTTTCATCGTGGCAACGGCTTTCGGATTTACACCGTGAGTTTCAATCCCTGCGCTGAAAACATTGGCTTTCTCTCCTGCAAAATGCCGCAAATATCCCTCCGCGATCTGGCTTCTGCAACTGTTTCCGGTGCATAGAACCAAAATATTCTTTTTCATACACTGTAGAATTTTTGTTTTAAAAATAAACTCATCCTGACCAATAAAATAAGAACCGGCACTTCAATTAAAGGTCCGATGACACCCACAAAGGCCTGTGGAGAATGAATTCCGAAGACGGCTATAGCCACGGCGATGGCCAACTCAAAATTATTGCCGGTGGCGGTAAATGCAATGGATGCGTTTTTATCATAAGGCACTTTCAGATAGAGACTGATAAAGAAACTCACGAAAAACATCACCACAAAGTAGATCATCAACGGTATTGCGATTTTCACCACATCCAAGGGCAACTCCAATATCTTATCGCCTTTCAGGCTGAACATCAGTACAATAGTAAACAGAAGCGCGTATAAAGTGATGGGCGAAATCTTTGGAACAAATTTTCGGTTATACCACTCAATTCCTTTTGATCTTATCAGGAAATAACGGCTGAGAAAACCAGCTAAAAACGGAATGCCTAAATAGATCAGAACGCTTTGGGTAACATCTTTCATCGGGACGCGGATATTGAAATTGGCGATTCCGAGCTGGGCCGGCGATACATTGATAAAGAGCCAAACGAAAAAACTGTACGTCAAGATTTGAAAGACACTATTGAGCGCCACTAACAGGGCAGTGTACTCTCTGTTGGCTTGGGCCAAATCGCTCCAGACGATCACCATTGCGATACATCTGGCCAGACCGATCAAAATCAGACCGGACATATATTCCGGTTCGTTGCGTAAAAACAAAACGGCCAGCGCAAACATAAGCACCGTGCCGATCGCCCAGTTTAAAACGAGTGTGATCCCTATTACTTTCCGGTCTTTCAAGGCATTGGGCAACAGTGAATAATCTACTTTTGCAAGCGGCGGATACATCATCAATACCAACCCGATGGCGAGCGGAATATTGGTTGTACCGACCGTAAAACCGTCCATCACTCCGGCTATATCTGGAAACAGATAACCCAAGCCTACACCGAGTGCTATGGCGAGGAAGATCCATAAAGTCAGGTATCTGTCCAGAAATTTGAGTTTTGGCTGCATCTACTAAGATTTAGCAACAGCCGCTACCGGGCTCGCACGAATTGCTGTTCACCGCTAATTCCGATAGTTTTTTCTTCATTTTGTCTGCTGGAATTCCGCACGCGTCCTGGGCCAGACAGGCGGTGGTTTTGTTTTTCAGCACGAATGTGTGACCATTGAAATCGAGGTCGTATTTACCTATCGTCTGATTTTGGTATTCAACTTCAATTTCCAGATCGTCTTCGATACCCAGTTTATCCTGAGAAAGCTGTATGATGTGAAGGAGTTTTCCGGGCTTTAAACGGTGTTCAAAGTCATCGGCATTCCACAATTGAAAGTTGGCCACTTTCTCGGAGCGGATCACACCGCCACAATCGATGAAATTTTTATTAATAATCCCTACTTCAGTGACGTGGAAATCATCGGGAACAAAAGTTCCGTTTTCGAGTTTAAATGTAACATTTTGCAATGTGGGCAAGATCTGTTTTACGTCTGATAGTTTCATCTTATTTAGTTTTAATTATTGTAGTAAGAAATATTCCAGACAATGGATCAGCAGCAGTTCCCTTTTATGACGGTTTGCAGTATATTCGAAAAATAAGAATTCAGCAGGCTCACGGCATTTTCGTCGATACAATAGCAGATTGAATTACCTTCGATGCTTCCTTTGATGATTCCGGCGTTTTTGAGTTCCTTTAAATGTTGCGATACGGTAGGCTGCGCCAGAGGGAGTTCGTTTACAATGTCGCCGCAGATGCATTGGTTAACCTTCATCAGATATTCGATGATGGCGATCCTGGCGGGATGGCCCAACGCCTTAGCCATTTTGGCAATTTGGTTTTGGCTGTCTGTAAAATGCTCTGTCTTTGTGGCTCCCATCGTTCGCGTTTATAATATTGCAATATTACGATATACTTTGAAACCATGCAAACAAGAGTTTAAAGGAATTATTTCACCTCCACAACTTACAATTGCCTTTAATGATGTAACTATGAGCATAAGTAGGCTAAACTAATACCGATGAAGTACCAATTCATTATTGGCTTTCAAGCCCAACGAAACTCGGGTAATTAAACCAACAAAAGCAAAGTTCCAGTATTTGAAAGTCAGGTACAGCAGGAGATTCAGCTGGTGAAAGCTAAACTAGCCGATGCCGGTATTGAAAACAGTTGAAAACAAATATATGACCTTCACCACGACGTCGAAGGTGAACACTTTGAATATTATGGTAAGCCTCGAAGATAAAAAAAAGGCATTTGAAATCATTGATGCATGGCTTCACAAATCGGATAATGTTTAACCCAAAACAATTTCATACTTCTAAATTTCACTAAGTTGACCGGAACATTTGGGGTTCCGGTTTTTTTTTGACATTTGTCAAAGGAATCTTTCTCCAGTTGCCGGAAATTTGCACGTATAATTTTACAAACAAACATAAAATGAAAACTATACACAAATTCCTTATGGGCGCAGCTTTTTCGTTGCCGCTTACGCTTTATGCGCAGCAGGCACCTACGCTGCAGGAACTCATCAGCAGTGCCCTGCAGAATAATGAAACGCTCAACCAGCAGGTTTTAGAAAACAAATTCACGAAACTCGACGACGAAAAGCTGAATGATGTGTTTCTCCCAAAAGTGGAGATTACCGGGAAAACAGGTTATATGTACAC
>JAEZYN010000074.1 GCA_023419095.1 Bacteroidota bacterium
ATGTAAACCAACCATTGGGATATTTCCGGCCAAAATAAGACCTACTTTTTTCGAAGTAACGGCAACACGATATTGCTGCAGCCAGGTTTCAAGATTTGTACGCGTGAGAAGTGCAGCCCATTCTTTGAGTGCATATTTTTGATTTTCAAATGTAAACCAGGGGTTTTCAATTTCTGAACGTTTCAGCGTCGCGAAAAAAAGGCTGTCGTCCTCAGAATATTCATTTTCATCTTTCGCTAAGAAAACTTTAATATAATCACTTAGCTGACAAAGTCCGTCAATCTGCGCTTGCTGGTTCATCTGGTATTTTTAAACTGGTGCAAAAATACGAAATCCTTTCAGCATGAATCGCTATTTGCGCAGCAAGTTATACAGTTCGGTCAGTATTTTATCGGCGTAGAGCTTCTGGTTCGAGGCGAGCCCGGCGTTTTCTTCGCCATAGATCTTTTTCGAAAGTGCGTTTTTACCTTTAATACAAACTGCAATGTAGGCAAAACAGCGTTTAATTCCTTCTTCGGGCACCGGTTGCGCATAACCGGTAATGGCAATGCCAACTTCTGCATTGAACTTTTCCGCAATTTCAAACGACATTTTTTCGGCGATATCTTTCGAAACGGCATTGCACTGTTCAGCGAAGACGGGGTTAATATTTAAATGTTTTGCTTTCTGGCCTGTATTATATAATGTCATCCCACCCTGAAAAATCATCATTGCATCAGCGGCGAGTGAGAAAATATTTTGAAGAAGTCCTGCAGTACAGCTTTCCGCAAATGCAACGGTAAGATTTTTTTTAATGAGAAGTTCACTTACTTGGGCAAGGTTTTTGTTAGTTTCAGTTTCCATAAAAGCAGTCTGTTAATGCACTGTAGATACGCGATAGACGCTACAGCCTAGCTATTTTTAATAAAAAACACATTAACAAAAATAATTCCAAATGAACAGGGACGGCAATAACCAAAGTATATGGGAAAACGAGATTTTTCCCCATAAAAAACGGGAAACTACAACTGATAAATTTGACACGGTGATCGTGGGTGCAGGCATTACAGGAATTTCACTTGGCCTCGAACTTCAGAACCGCGGACACCGTTGCCTGATTCTCGAACAGGGAAATATAGGTTTCGGTACTACAGGCGGCACTACGGCACACATCAACAATTTTTTTGATGAATCGTATGACAGACTGATCAGCAAATTTGGCGAAGACAAAGCCCAAACCATTGCTGACAATGCGATGAAGGTTCCCACGATGGTACGTAACAATGTGGAAGATTACAATATAGACTGTGATTTTGCGGAGTGCAGGTTTTATCTTTTCAGTGCTGAAAAAAAACAGGATAAACAACTTGAAAAGATCCTGGAAGCTCATCATCAGCTTGATGTACCGACACGTCCGGTAGATAAAATACCATTTGACATCAGCTTCAGAAAAGCCATTGAGATCGACGGACAGGCACAGTTTCACCCGCTGAAATATATCAATGCGCTTGCAAAAGCATTTGAGGATAAAGGGGGCGTGATCATGACAGGCATGCAGGTGATTGAAGATGATCTGAGCGGAGAAAACATTAATTTGAAGACAAAAAACGGTGACACCTTTACCTGCAAGAATCTTGTTTGGGCAACACATATTCCGCCCGGAGTCAACAGATTCAGCATGTTAAATGCGGCCTACCGAAGCTATGCTTTGGCTGCACGCTTGGCCCATGCGCCGGAACAGATGGCGCAGGCGGCCGATCTTTACGATCCATATCATTATTTCAGGTATCATCAGACGGGAAACGAAACTTACCTGATAATTGGCGGTTTTGACCATAAGACCGGTCACGAGGATGATTCACACCAACCTTTTGAAGACCTTATTCAGTATGCTGAGGAAAATTTCAGTTTTGACGAAATAGTTTCAAAATGGTCTGCGCAGTTTTACGCACCATCGGATGGGCTGCCGTACATCGGTAAGATGCCGGGAGAAAAAAATGTTTATATTGCCACGGGTTACAACGGAAACGGTATGACGTGGAGCATATTAGCTTCTGAAATTCTTGCCGACACCATTGACGGAATCGAAAGTGAGCTCGGTGAGATCGTTTCACCATCACGAATTGAAGTCATGGCCAGCGCTCACGAGTTTGTGAAAGAAAATGCTGACGCTGTATTTCATTTGGTTGCAGATCAGTTTACCGCAGATAAAAAAACAGAACTTGACGAACTGAAAGCCGGTGAAGGTAAAGTGCTGGAACATGAATCACAAAAAGTAGCAGCCTACCGAAACAAGTCGGGAGAACTCGAACTTGTATCTGCAATTTGTCCACACATGGGTTGCGTTGTAAATTTCAATACTTCTGAAACCACCTGGGACTGCCCTTGTCACGGATCCCGATTTGACACAAAGGGTAACCTGCTGACCGGACCATCTTTAACAGGACTAAAACCGTTATAAAAAATGGAGAATACAGAACAAAAAAACCCGCGGGGAATGTCCACAATAATCCCTGGCAAAACTACAACGGTGACTCATAATCTGGGAAGCGTTGATGTAATAGTCGCACTTTACAATGTGGCGACCGGAAATGAGCTCAACGCCGGAGTTACGATTCTCGACGAAAATGCATTGATGATTACTACCGCCAGTGGTACGCCGGAACAGATCCGGGTCGTGATAATGGCGCTATAATTTTTAAAAACTTAATTAAAAATAAATAAGCCGCGACATTTGTTCGCGGTTTATTTTTATTTGAGGCGGAAACAGGACACTGCATTCCATTTATAGCCGTATCTTTATTATATTCAAGCTGTAAAATGTCCGACGAAATAAATACTGTTAAAATTTTTCGCCTATCGCAGGTCACTGCGAGTATCCAGACAACGCTACTCAAAAGGTACACCCAGGCCTTTTGGGTAACAGCGGAAATAAACAAACTGAATCATTACAGCCATTCGGGTCACTGTTATCCGGAGCTTGTAGAAAAAGTTGGCGGCAAAATTCTGTCGGAGATCCGCTCAGTGCTTTGGAAGGACGATTTTTCGCGCATTAACCAGCGTTTTATCACTCAACTCGGTACGCCTTTGACGGATGGCATCAAAGTGCTGATGCGGGTAAAGATTGCTTTCAGTCCGGTGTCCGGCATCCAGCTTCAGATTAAAGATATCGATCCTGTCTTTACACTCGGTGACCTGGAGCGCGAGAAAAAGGAATCTGTCACTAAATTAAAATCAGAAAAAATATTTGAGTTAAATAAGACGCGACCTTTAGCGTTGCTTCCGAAGCGCATTGCCATTATTTCAGCGAAAACCAGCAAAGGATACAGCGATTTTATTAAAATTCTGGATAGCAATCCGTACCATTTTTCGTTTTTCCACATGCTGTTTCCAGCTTACCTGCAGGGGGAAAAATCCGTAGATTCAATCATCTCGGTATTGCAAAAATTAGAGAAACTCAAGGACCATTTCGATGTTGTGGCTATCATTCGCGGTGGTGGCGGCGATGTGGGCTTATCTACTTTCAATGATTATACACTTGCCCGGGCCATCGCCTCATTTCCGTTGCCCGTCATCACAGGCATTGGGCATGCAACCAATGACACAGTCTCTGAAATGGTTTCGTATTACAACGCCATAACGCCCACACAATCTGCGGAATTTCTAATAAAAAAATTCCAGGATTTTTCACTTTCGGTGGAAGAAGCTGTGAAAAGCATACAACGACAAACCGAATTTAAGCTGTCCCGAAACAAAGAAACGCTGCGTCAGTCTGCGCTTGTACTCAAGAGCGGGACAAACACGGCGGTTCAGCGTAGGAACGAATCGCTGCAGTTTAAACAAATGCAGATCGTGCAACTGACACAGTTTAAGCTAAAATCTGCGCAGCAGGAAATAAAAAGCATTCAGTACCGAAACTTTCAGGCTTTCAGCCAGAAAATATCAGTAGCAGAAAGTCATCTTTTAGATTTGTCTGCTCTTATAAGATTAAAGTCAGCGAATATACTAACAAATCATATTTTTAAAATAAACATAATGGAAAACCAACTGCGAAATTTAGACCCGAAAAATATTATGCAGCGTGGTTTCAGTATCACCAAACATAGAAATACAGCCGTTTCTTCGGTTGAAAATATTGAGACGGGTGACACTATTGAGACCATATTGCCTGATGGTAATTTAAAAAGTACAGTTATAGAAATATACAGAGATGGAAGAAAATATTAATTATACAGATGCATTCAATGAGCTGCAGAAAATTGTAGTAGAAATGGAATCCGGCGAGATTACGGTAGATGAACTCGCATTAAAAGTGACAAAAGCCACAGAACTGATCAAAATTTGCCGAAAAAAATTATACAGTGCAGAGGAAGATGTAAATAAAATTCTCGAAGATCTTGAACAGTTATAATTCAACAATGAATATCACATACGGAAATCTCCGATAATATTGTTTCCAGCGCGCATTACGCTTTAAGGTGCACAGAATTATTCGTAACTTTGCGCAAATTTAAAATAACGTTATAGCAATGGCTATCAAAATAACAGACGAATGTATTAACTGTGGGGCTTGCGAGCCGGAATGCCCTAATAACGCGATATATGAAGGCGCGGTAGACTGGAAAGCTTCGGAAGGCACCTCGCTTAAAGGTCGTGTAGTGATGAAGTCCGGTCTCACAATAGATGCCGACGAACCACAGGAGCCCGTAAGTGATGACATTTATTTCATCGTAACAGATAAATGTACCGAATGTATCGGTTTTCATGAAGAGCCACAATGTGCCGCGGTTTGCCCGGTAGACTGCTGTGTCCCCGATGAAGACCATGTAGAATCTGAGGAGAGTCTGCTGATGAAAAAAGCTTTTTTACACGGCGAATAAACAGGACGCCCACATTTTTGTGGGCGCTTTTTTTTCTCACTTTTAAAACTTAAAAATAACATTAAGAATAATCTCATGAGTAAAGTTCACAATTTCAGCGCCGGC
>JAEZYN010000096.1 GCA_023419095.1 Bacteroidota bacterium
CGTTCTTCAGCATCTGCTGAATTTCATCTTTACTTTTGATAAACATAAAAGCATCATAGCTGAAATGCTCACTCATTGCCCTTTCAAGTGTTTTCTTTAGATCGTCCGCTGAGTTATCCGATGAAAAAAGAATGTTGCCCGAAGCCAGAACAGATGATACTTCGGTCATTCCTGCACGTTGAAAAACCCCGCACACTTCGGACATCTTCATCGAAGTACCGTTCACATTTACACCGCGAAGAAAGGCACAGAATCTCATTTTGAACCTGAATTATTGCGTTGCACGAATGATGGCGTTGGTAATCTGCGTTTCCTTTTCCTGGCTGTAAGTGGAATCATACGGATTCATTATATCAAACAGATACGTGTAAAATGGCGTGATCTTCTGCACTTTTTCCGATTCTTTGTAAGCTTTCTCCTTGCCCATGATTTCAAGATTTTTCACGAAACCGTTAAAGCGTTTGTCAATAGGCTCGATTGATTTCACGAGGTAACTGTAACCCTTGTCTTTTTGGTTAATTCTGTCATAAGCATCGCTCACCGCGCCCACTACAAGGGAATATTCCATTGGTTTCGTACGCATTTGACGCGCCACAAACATCTGCTCGCGTGGCGAAAGTTTGCTGTAATAATCATACTCTTCGAAAATTCCTTTCTTAAGTTCTTCCGCAAGCGACAAACCTTTCTGCTCCTGACCAGCAACGATGTATCCGTAAACCATGGAGCTCAGCGAGCGCGGATCGTTATATTTAGCCACCGGAATTTCACGTGACGCCAAATCGAGCATTTCAATTGCTTTTGCACGCTGGCCGGAGAGCGCAAGCGCTTCAGCCGCACGGCTTGCAGAACTTCTGTAGCTCACAATATTCTGCATGCAGGTTTCATCAAAATGCACACTTAAATCTTTAAAATTGCCCCAACGGTAATTTTTAACAATATTATAAAGTGAGTTAGCATCTACACGGCCCATTTCTCCGTCTTCACGTTCTTCTGTTTTTATCGGGACAAGTCGGTAGCTGAAACCATCAAACTGAAGATAATCGCCCAGATAAAATATGTTTTCAGGATCATAAATTCCGCCGGTGGAAAAGTTGATAGGCCGCTTCCAGTCGTTGTTCGCAAGCATGTCGAGCAAAAGCAGATTGTTTTTGAACATACTCGATCTTCTGTAATCAATCGTAATCTGATCTACGACCTGATTCAGATCTTTCGCCTCTACTGTACCTGATTTTATTGCGTTTTCCTTATTTACCGGAAGAATAAACTTACTTACCGGCAGGAAATTAAACTTTTCATATTTGGCTTCACCGAAGAGCATTTTCAGTATCTCATCTTTGTCGTCAGACTTTGTTTTGATGAAGTTTAACGCTTCTTTGAGCGTCATAGAATCCTGCGTCAGATATTTTCTGAATCCTGCAAACGCACTTTCTGGCGCACCCTGATCTTTTAGGTTTGCGAAAACATTCTGCCAGTCCTCAGGACTCATCAGGAAAATCTGGTCATTGGTTCCGTCGCGGTAATCTTCATGCGTAAGTACAGAAGGTATCGGCATTGAATTGTACGTTCTGCGCTTCACCTGATCAATATTCCAGGGTGTGGAAAGCAGCGTAAAATTCACTACTTTCACGTCATCGCGAAGTCCTGATGTTTCCTGCATGCCCCAAATTGGGTACGTGTCATTATCCCCATAAACAAACAGAATGTCATTTTTCGGTAAAGATTTTAATGTGGAATAGGCATAATCATAAGCTGCGGAACGTCCGCTTCGGTCATGCGGCGTATAATTCTGGAAGGCCATCATCAGCGGAATTCCCAAAAGTATAATCCCTACAGCAATGTTTGCTGCATCTGATTTTATCTTTTTCTGAACGGCCCAAAGCAGTGCAGCGGCGCCCAGGCCAATCCACACCGCAAATGCGAAGAATGAACCTACCATCGCATAATCACGTTCGCGCACCTCAAAAGGTTTCACGCCGGTGTAGAAAATAATTCCTACGCTGGTGATGATGAACAGTGAAAGAATCGCATAGAAACGTCCAAAATCACGGTTGAGCTGAAAAAAGAATCCGATAATCCCCAAAAGTAGCGGCAAGAAAAAGAATGCTACAGTACTTTCATTTTTAAACTTGGCCGGCATTTGACTTTGTTCGCCCCACAATGCATTATCGATAAACGGAATGCCCGAAATCCAGTTGCCGCGGTTGTTTTCCATGTGTCCTTCGAGGTCATTTTGGCGGCCAACATAGTTCCACATCAGGTAACGCACAAAATAGTAACCGTTTTGGAAGGTGAAAAAATAATCTAAGTTCTGAGCCAGTGAAGGTTTCTGAACGTTGATAAGATTGTAAGGTTTCACTTTTAGATAGTCATCGGCTTTAATGGTTCCGGCATCATATTTTGCACGCAACTCCTCAAATATCTGCTTAGCTTCCGGGCTGCCTGCTACATCTTCGTTATCATAATTGAATGAAAAATCCGGCGCACCATACATCGATATGTAATTGGACATCACATCTTTGTCTTCGCTGAACATCCGCGGCATAAAGCCTACGTGTGCATCGCTGAAAACATAATTGAAACGGTCACCCACTTTCAGATACGTGCCTGTTTTTTCGTCTTTTTCGTAAACGTCACCGGTTTTTTTGGTTTTGTAACTGCCGTCTTCGTTTTTCTGAATTCCGTTCGCATCGAGATACGCGGTGTAGTTTTGACCATATGATGTTGGCCAGTCACCGTATTGCTCACGATTGTAATAATCGAGCATACCGATAGCGTTGTCTGGATTGTTCAGGTTCATGGGTGGATTGGCAGTCGCACGGATCGGGATTACCATCCAGCATGAAAATCCGATAATCATATAAACCACAGACAACGCAATCGTCTGATAGATGCTTTTGCCGGTATTTTTAGCATATTTAATTGCAAAATAACATAATGCGATAAGTATAACAAACGCGATGACGGTACCGGAATGAAACGGAAGACCAATACCGTTTACGGCGAAAATTTCCATCCTGCCGAAAAGGGTCATGATAAGTGGGAAGATTCCTTTAAATACCATTCCTAAAATCACCAGCGTGATGACATTCGCCCATAGAAAACTTTTCCAGGAGAAGTCGTAATTCCGGGCGTAATAAATAAGACAAACCGCCGGAATCGCCAGCATACACATCATGTGGACACCTACAGACAGACCTGTCACAAAGAAAATAAGGATAATCCACCGCTCATTGTCGATCGCGTGGTACTCATTTTCCCATTTGGTTATAAGCCAAAGCAAAAGCGCAATAAAGAGTGTCGCCAGGGAGTAAACTTCTCCTTCAACAGCAGAGAACCAAAAAGTATCTGAAAAAGTAAAGCAGAGCGCGCCTATTGCTCCTGCGAACAGAATTGAAATTTCCTCGTGCTTGGTAATCTGCTCAAAGTCTTTGTTGAGTAATCTGCGAACCAGATGCGTGATGATCCAGAACAGGAGCATCACCGTCAGCGCGCTGAAAAGCGCAGACATTCCGTTAATTACAATCGAATAATTTTCTACTTCGCCAAATGCCAGCATTGCGGCCACAGCGCCAACCAACTGGAACAGGGCTGCTCCCGGCGCATGCGTTACCTCCAGTTTTACGGCAGAAGCAATATATTCGCCGGTATCCCAGAAGCTCAGATAGTGCTCAATAGTAGATAAATAAGTAAAAAATGCAATGGCAAAAATCACCCATCCGAGGACGGTATTCCAACGTTTGAAACTCCAGTTTTTCATAGATAAAATTCAGTTATGCGAAAATAAGGTTTTTCAGCTGTACCAAACCCACCTTGCAGAAAATTTAAGATTTCCCTAAGCGGAAAATTTAGCTTTTAAAGACAAAAATTATCGGCTGTACGGTTTCTGCATGATTAATGATATCCTGAAGATATTTTTGCATAATTAATTTTTTAGTATTTTTGCCACGCTTTTTACGGAGAAAAAAATGACGAATAATGACTAATGTTTACAATAACATTCTGGATTTGATAGGCAATACGCC
>JAEZYN010000100.1 GCA_023419095.1 Bacteroidota bacterium
TCCCAATTTCTGGAAAATCCTGCGCACAACGCGATTCCAGCCGATATGAATTTCGATTCCCACTTCATTTTTTGGTTTACCTTCAATGTACGAAATGCTGTCAACCTCTGCGATGCCTTCTTCAAGACGGATGCCTTCTGCAATCGTGTTGAGGTCAGCACGGTCAAGTTTACGGTCCAGCGTTACATGGTAAATTTTCTTCATATTGAATGACGGATGCGTAAGTTTCTTCGTCAAGTGACCGTCATTAGTTAATAATATAACACCCGTCGTTGAGCGGTCCAGTCGGCCAACAGGAAAAACACGGTAAGGCGATGCATTGGCAACCAAATCCATCACGGTTTTTCTTGCTTTTTCATCTTTTGTTGTCGAGATGTATCCTTTTGGCTTGTTTAAAAGTACATAAACCGGTTTTTCAGGCGTAATTCCCTGTCCGTCAAAAATTACCTTATCCGTTTTTTGTACCTGATAACCCATTTCGGTTACTACTTTTCCGTTAACTAAAACAAGTCCCTGCGTGATGAGTTCGTCAGCTTCACGACGCGAGCAGATACCGGAATTGGCGATGTATTTATTTAGTCTGATGGATTCTTTTGGCGTCTCCTTCGCGAGTTTGTCAAAACGTCTTTTCTGTACAAAAGAACGCGTTCTTTCGCCATCGTCTTTTTTATCATAAGATTTAAAAGGTTTTTTCGGACCGAATTTGCCGTCACCCTTTTCGTATTTGTCTCGTGTGTCGAATGACTTACCTGTGCGCTTGCCGGCAGGTTTGCGGGAAGCAGGACGGTTTATATTTTTCTCGTAAGACCTTGCTTCAGATTCGGACATCAGTTTGGGTTCACGGGCCTTTTCAGAGCGCGAAGTTTTTTTGGCTTCAGGCCCGCCGTCTTTTTTTGGAGCGCGAGCGCGTGGCGCAGCGGGGCGTGAACTACCGGAATTTGAGATTTTGGAAATTCGTGGTCGTTTCGGTTTATCGTTGCTGTTTCGGTCTCGGCTCATTATATTTAAAAATTTAGGGCAAAGATAAAACTTTATCACTGATAATCTGCAACCTGTTGTGAACGGCTGTTTTGCATTTACATTTAAAAATAAAAAAAGCGAGCCTAAAACTGGCTGTAGATTCCGTCCAAAAGCATAGCCAGAATTCCTACAAAAATCCAAACCCTTAAAATGTTCAGCGCATAAAAATTGGATTTTTTATAAGACTGCATCATCAACACAATAACGGCAATGATCACCAACAAACCGATTGCAAAATAGAGATCCAGAATGCTGTGAATGCCGTTCAGATTAACAATCAGAACTGAGCAAAGCATGAGTGAGAGGCAAAGAAACAGGATGACATTGCGGCTGATTTTTGTCCCCAGATAATTCGGAATGGTATTGTAACCAAATATTTTATCAGCGTTTTTGGTAAGTGTGTCTTTTATAATGTCGATGAGCAGCAACATCACGAAAATGAAAAGTGCCATGAGGAAAACATTCACCGAAAATGTGCGGTAATACACCATCATGCCAAAAAACGGATAAAGCGTGAGACTTACGAAAGTCAGATTATTCACGATCAGCATTTTACTTAGTTTGTGACTGTAAAACCACATAAAAAACTGGTAAATCACAAAAAAGAAAAATACGCGCGGCGAGATAAGAACTGAAAGTAACAATGATGCAACCAGCAACGTAAGATAGGCGTAAAGGAAATATTTTTGTTTTAGGAAACGCTGAATTTTAGAGCGGAAAGGTTTTGTGAGCTGATCTTTTTCTCGGTCATAAAACTGGTTGATGATGCCGCCGGCCAAAATACTGAGCACTGTGCAGACAATGATGCCGTGCACACGAAAATCAAAGACAAAATCACGCAGGCTTTCCTCCTGATTGAAAAGAAAAAATGTGGAAACGTAAAGTGCAAAAGTGAGCAGCAGCGCAACGAAAATCCGCGCTCCCAGCAGAAAACCCACGAGTTGTGAAAGCCGGTAAAATAAAGGATTCTTCATTCAAATAACGCCGAAATCAAATTATAGAATTAGCTCGCGACCTGAATGATTAAAATCTGTAGATAACCTCTTTTTCAAAGCCGGAAAGCATCTTTTCGGCTTTTCCGTAATCTTTTGTAAAACCTAAAATATATCCTCCGCCCCCGCTGCCACAGAGTTTAAGGTAGTACGCGTTAGTGTCAAGACCTTTTTTCCAGGCATTGTAAAGACTTTCGGGAATCATTGGTTTAAAATGTTCATACGCCCAAACGGACAGACTTTTTAGATTTCGAAAAAGCGGCGTCATTTCTTTTTTGAGGAAAGCCTCAATACATGCATTGTTGTAGCGGATAAACTCCTCCTTCAGCGTCTTGCGGAAACCTTCTGTCTTCATTTTCTCGAAAAAAATCTGCACCATCGGCCCGGTTTCGCCGGTCATGCCGGAATCGATCAGAAATATTGCGCCTTTGCCCACTTCGCCGTCTGGTATTGAGACTCGGTCTACGTTTTCGCGGTTTTCTATAAGGATTGGAAGGTTCATGTAGCAAATAAGTGGATCGATGCCCGAACTTTTGCCATGGAAATAACTTTCAAGCAAACCAAAAACTTTCTTCAGTTCTTTTAGTTCGTCTTTTGAAATACTTTCAGGTTGGTAATCAAGAACTGAATACTTTTCGAAAACCGCAGCCACCAAAGCACCGGAGCTTCCTACGCCGTAACCCTGAGGAATATTTGAATCGAAAAACAAGCCTTTGGAAATATCTTTTTTAAATGCCTTTACATCAAGTTCAAACATCGTGGGAAGAGTGATATCGCTCAGATATTCCGCATATTTACTCAGTGATGCATTTGATTTTTTTTCAAATT
>JAEZYN010000047.1 GCA_023419095.1 Bacteroidota bacterium
GTCTGTCGGGATCCGCGGCCATGAAAATATAGCTGTTCTTTTCCGCGTTCAGCACCGCATCCACCGAATTTTTGTCTGTGATGCATATCGGGCCCGGCGGAATTCCGGCATTTGCGTAGGTGTTGTATGGTGAAGGATGCGAAAGATGTTTGTAGAGCACTCTTTTGATCGGCGTGGTGAAATTGCTTTCTTTATTGATTGCATAGATCACGGTGGGGTCACTCTGCAGTTTCATTCCTTTGCGGTAACGGTTCAGATACAGTCCGGCGATTGTCTTCTGTTCATCCGGTCTGCCACCCGATTCTTTGTACACGATGGAGGCCAGCGCGTAGATTTGGTTTCGGGTAAGTCCGCTGGCTTTTTCTTTGGCTATGCGTTCGGCGGTCCAGAAATCCCTGTAAATTCCGTCAAATTTATCGAAGAATTCCTGAGGGGTCACGGTCCAGAAAAAGTTGTAGGTATCGATGAAGAAATATTTCTTAAGGTCTTCGGCATCACGGTAGCCTTTTTCTTGCGCTATTTTATCGAGATCTTTCGCGAAACGCAGAGAATCCAACTCGGTTTTGCGGCTTACGCGGCCTACCATCTGGTACACATCGCCGAAATCAATGATGCGGAAAGTGTCTTCCGTCTGGTTTCCGGCTTTGATCATATTCACAAGGTCGGTATTGCTCGCGCCGTTTTCTATTTTGTAGCGGCCGGCTTTAAAGAAATTATTAAGGTTTTTATCTATAGCGACCTCTTTGAACTGCTCAGCATCCTGCAGATGCGGGGCAAGTGAATCCATGATGCTTTCGAAACCTGCCGAATGAGGTATCAGTACGACGCCTTCTTCCTTTACGTTATTTCCATACAGTTTCTGATAATATCTGAAACCGATGATGCCCCCGATTAACAGGATGATTACCATCACAGATGCCAGAATTTTAGTTCCGCTTTTCATGTATTGTCTGAATTTTATTGTACCGTTATCTCACCTTTAAATACCTGTTCGGCCGGACCTTCGAGCCAAATGTTCTTAAATGAAACAACATCTTTTTCCGCGTACACCTTCAGGTTTCCGCCCAAAACCATTACTTTCACTTCACGGGCGTCTTTGTCTTTTAAAAAAGTAAGTGCCGCCGCCGTGGCACCCGTACCACAGCTGAAAGTCTCATCTTCAACCCCGCGCTCATAGGTGCGGACCGCGATTTCATCTTCGGAAATCTGTTCGGCAAAGTTTACGTTGATTCCTTCCCTGCTGTAAGTCGCAGAATTCCGGATTTTGTTACCATTTTTATAGACATCGAAGTTCTGAAGATCGCTTATCCAGCTCACCAGATGAGGTGAACCGGTATTGAGCGTGTGACCGTCAGCAGCTTCATAAATCCTGTCAACATCAATCATTTTAAGTTTTACAATACCATTCCGGATATAGGCTTCGTGTGTGCCGTCGATGGCTTCAAATGTTGTCCGGCCCGCGATGATTCCCAGAAATTCAGCAAATGCCACGATGCAGCGGCCGCCGTTTCCGCACATGGTACTCTCGCTGCCGTCTGAATTGAAATAGACCATTTTGAAATCTGCGGTTTCGTGATTTTCGAGTAAGATTAGTCCGTCACCACCGATCCCGAATCGCCTGTCGCAGAGTTTTGCTACCAGTGCTTTGTTTTTCGGAAACTGAAGATTACGGTTGTCGATCATCACAAAATCGTTGCCGGTTCCCTGGTATTTGAAGAATTCCATAGCAGTATTAAAGTTTTTTGAGGGCTGCAAAATTACGTTTTAAAATGTGCTGTACGCACAAAAAAAGGGCCGAAAACTTCAACCCTTTGTTTCTAAATTATAGTTTACCGCGAACCACGCGTGCCGGCCGGTAAGTTCTGCTTTGCCGATTCCCTGATTACGGGAGCTGTAGGTGCAGACTGCGTTTGCGGAGCAGTGTTTCGGAACCCGCGCTGGCTTTGTGCCGCCTGAGCGGGATTCTGTGTGCGTGTTGTGGCAGTGGCGCGAAGACTTTCTTTGCGTGCGGTAGTTTGGCTTGCGCTGTTTGGCGCTCTAAAGCCCTGGTTCGCTGTGTTACGTGTCCGGACATTAGCTGCCGCTGCCGGTGCGCTCTGCACCGTTCCGCTGTTTCTGAATGTAGCAGAGTTTGTATTTCCGCTGTTTCCCGCTCCGGCTTGTCTTACTACATAGATTTTCGTGTTGTTTCGGCCTACATAATAGGGAACGCCATTATCATAATAATAATTCATGTTGTCGCGGTAGTAGTAACCGTCGTTTCCGTAATATCCGCCGGAACCATAATAGGACGAAGGCGCGTAATAATATCCGCCACTATAATACGGATCGTAATATCTGTTGTTATCTGCGTAGCCGTCCTGATAAGCCACGCAGGAAGTGAGGCCTGCGAAACCGATTATCATCGCTACTATTTTTATTGAATTTTTCATTTTATTTTAAATTAAATTATTTTAAACTTCTGTACCATTCCCGATACCCGATGATGGCCATTACCGTAAAAACCAAATACTGTACCGAAGTAATACCCAGGCCTTTATGCAACATCATGGGTACGCATATGAGGTCTCCAACGATCCAGAAAATCCAGTTTTCAAGCCGTCTTTTTGCCATCAGCCACATCCCGACGAGGAAAATTGCAGTGGTGAAGACATCCAACCAGTTGGCCCAGTCGAGGTGGTCTAGTCCTAAGATTACTTTTTCGGCAGAAAGTTGGGTGTCAAGTAAAGGTTTGTAGTAATAAACTGCGGTGACCAATATCAGACTGATGACAAACAGGAGGCTGCATAGCAGCCATTCGCGTCTGGTGGTGCGCGAAACTTCGACATGAACGTGATCTTCGGAACTTTTGGCCCATAAAGCCCAACCATATATGCTCATCACCGTGTAATAGAAGTTGATCAGCATGTCGCCCAGCAGGCCGAATTTAAATAAAATATACACATACAGTGCAGTGGAAACAATACCCGTAGGGTAAACCCAGATGTTTTTGCGGATCGAGAAATACACACTCAGCAGCCCGAAGAAAGTGGCGGTGAATTCCAGTATGATCTGGTAGGTATGGTAAGATTCGTAAGGCTTTATAAACAGCGTATGCAGATCCATGGGTCCAAAGATAGATAAAAGAACAAAAAAAGAGTGACCGGCCGCTGCTGAATGGAAACATTCAAATGGTTTCCTTTTAAAAATGCATCAGGAAATATAAAGGTCGAAATTCAATAATTCATTATGATATTCAGAAATTTAGCGGTTTTATAAATTTTATCGGAAAAGAAAGTGTCGGAAAACAGTTAATCATTGGCAAATTTTTATATTTTTGGAAATCTTAAAAACGAAAAAATGTCGAATCTCTGGAGAACAAAACCTCTTAACCAGCTTATGGCGGAAGCCGATGAATCTGAGCACGGGCTGAAGAAAACCTTATCCTCACTCTCACTTGTAGCCTTAGGCATCGGCGCTATCATCGGTGCCGGCTTATTCTCAATCACAGGAATGGCTGCGGCGAACTACGCCGGGCCCGGCATCATGATTTCCTTCATTATCGCAGCTCTAGGCTGTGCTTTTGCGGGTCTGTGCTATGCTGAGTTTGCCTCGATGATCCCGGTAGCGGGAAGTGCCTATACGTACTCTTACGCCACCATGGGCGAATTCATCGCGTGGATCATCGGCTGGGATCTGGTTCTTGAATATGCGGTAGGCGCTGCGACGGTAGCATCGAGCTGGAGTGGCTACCTCGGGAAGTTTTTCCACTCTTTCGGCGTGGCGCTGCCCGAAACGCTGATGACCACACCGTTTGATATCACCGCGAGCGGAGCGAGCGGCATCATCAACCTGCCTGCCATCTTCATCGTGCTGGTCATGTCACTGATTTTGATCAAAGGCACGAGTGAATCTGCAGGCGTAAACGGTGCGATCGTGGTGCTGAAAGTAGCCATTGTACTTATCTTCATCATTGTAGGATTTAAATATGTAAAGCCTGAAAACCTTACCCCGCTTATCCCTGAAAACACAGGTAAGTTTGGCGAGTACGGCTGGTCCGGAATCATAAGGGCCGCGGCGGTGGTCTTCTTTGCCTATATAGGCTTCGATGCGGTATCTACGGCCGCACAGGAAACCAAAAACCCGAAAAAAGCGATGCCTATCGGTATCATGGGTTCACTGCTGATCTGTACGGTGCTCTACATCATTTTTGCTTACGTAATGGTGGGTGTGGTACATTATAAAGAATTTACGGCCGGCGGTGGTTCAGACCATCTGGCACCGGTAGCCATCGCGATCGACGCGATGGGTGAGGTGGTGAACGGAGCCGTGGTACCCGCGTACCCATGGCTGAATACTTCAATTATCCTGGCGATTCTACTGGGTTATGCTTCAGTAATCCTGGTGATGCTGATGGGCCAGAGCCGCGTATTTTATTCGATGAGTAAGGATGGTCTGTTGCCAAAAGTTTTCAGTGAAGTTCACCCGAAATACCGTACCCCATGGAAATCCAACCTTTTCTTTCTGGTTTTCGTGAGTCTGTTTGCCGCGTTCATTCCCGGCAGAGTAGTGGGTGAGATGACCAGTATCGGTACGCTGTTCGCATTCATCCTCGTGTGTGTGGGCGTGCTTGTCCTCAGGAAAACGCAGCCCAACGCACCACGTGCGTTCCGTACGCCTTTGGTGCCGCTGGTTCCGGTTCTGGGTATTCTGGTGTGTTTCGGGATGATGGCGTTCCTGCCGTTTGATACATGGATCCGTTTGGTATGCTGGATGATGATCGGTCTTGATGTGTATCTGTTCCGCGGAATCAAAAACTCATTCCTGGGTAAGGCAAACAACACTACAGACAGCCCGAAAAACTATACTGTAACTGCGATTTCCGGTTTTGGACTTACAGTTACACTGGCAGTTTTGGCCTACCTGCATCATCAGAATGCGGAAACCGATGACAGCGGTCTGATCATGTTCTCGGTCTTTATGATCGTGGTTCACGCCGTTCTGTACGGATACTATTATTTTAAATTTAAAAAGTAAATGAGGGCCCTGCGTTTTGCGGGGCTTTTTTGTGAGTGAGTGATTGAGTGTTTGAGTTGTTAAGTAATTGAGTTGTTGAGTGCGTTTGCTTTGCAAACGGGTTTGCTTCTCCGCCGCGGCGGATCGCAATGACAAAGTTATTGCAGACGGGTTTGCTTTAGTGCGCGCGATGACAAAAACGGAGTGGAGCGAAATATTTATTAAAAATTAAGATAAAGTGAGGGGTAAGTTGCAGTTTTTAATCATCATCTTCATGTCCAGTTATCTGTATGGGCAGACCGTGGCGTTTGAAACTTTATTAAAAGACAACATCTCAATCCGTGCGCTGCAGATCTACGGCGGAAAGGTTTGGTATGCCGGCACCGATTCTAAATTTGGCTACGTGAGCCTGAGAGATACGGCTGACCGGAAACAGATTCGGGTGACCGATGAGAAACTGGAGTTCCGCACATTAGCCCAAAGCAGCAAACATTTTGAACTGATCAATATCCTGAGTCCGGCGTATTTATTTAAAATTCACAAAAAGACCTTAAAGGTATCGCTTTTTATGACCGACCGAAAGAAGTCGGCATTTTTTGATGCTTTTATGTATGACCGTCATCACCGCGGACTGGCGATAAGCGATCCTGATGAGAACGGACGTGCTAATCCGATCATATTACTGCCTGTAGGAAATTACCAGTCCGGCGTTGCAAAAATAGATTTCCCTACCTACTTTCCGGGCGAGGCGCATTTCGCTGCCAGCAATTCTAATATCGCGATGAAAGGCAGCCGGGTGTGGATTGCCAGCGGTGGGTCCAGAGCGCGTATTTTCACATTTCAGTGGAATAAACCTACGAAGTGGCAAGCTTTCGAAACACCCTTCATTCAGGGCACATCTTCGCAGGGTATCTATTCAATCGACTTTTATGATGAAAAATTCGGAATCGCGGTGGGCGGAGATTACACGAAACAGACAGAAAACATCAACAATATCGCCACGACGCATGACGGTGGTAAGACCTGGCAGATTCAGGCTTGGGGTAAAAATGGCGGTTACAAGACCTGCGTGAAATTCAGACCCGGATCAAAAGGCCGGGAAATTCTCGCAGTAGGGGACCAGAACATCGAGTTTTCAAATGATTCCGGGAAAACGTGGACCACGGTTTCGGAGGAAAAAGGACTTTATATCTGTGAATGGATCGATCGCAACACCGTGGTTTTAGCCGGCAAAAACAGGATCGTGAAAATGAGACTCATTTAGTGCGGTTTTCTTAAACAATCATATACATCCCTAACCATTCAGGCCTGCCCACAAGTATGTTGCGGCAAACTGCTGCGTGGCTTCAAGATCATTATCAGATTTAAATTTGAGACAGGCTGCGATCAAAATCCAGCCTTCAGCGAAAGTGACTGGGAAAGTCCATTCCTGCCCGGGTGCAGACGAGCCTGCACTTATATCGAGCTCAAGTCTTGACATTATGTTTAACGGAACGGAGGTACTGTTCAGATCTACCGTCAGGGCAAGCAGGGTGAGTCTGCCGGAAGTGCTGTTTTTGGGTGGCATGATTTGTTCTTTCCATTTAATTTCGGGTAGGATAACCTTCATTTCAGAGACGGACTGTATGACGAATTCGGGGAAAAAATTGGTGCAGCTCTGCCATTCAGTTTTTGGATTAAAACTGAAGCCGGCAAGTGCCTGCGGATTGCTGAACGTGGGATTGTCTGTGCTGGTGCCGCTGCGCTCCGCTGTCAGTGTTTTCCGTATCCGGGCGCGGTGGCGGGCAGCGAAATATTGAAGGGCGGGAACGCCCATTTCACGCAGTAGCCGCAGGCGGAAGATTTTTTCGCGGCTGCTGACCAGCCCAAACGCTTTGGATGACTCTTTGGTGCGCTGAGACTGTTTCACGCGGTCGGGTATGGCGCGGGCAAACACGCGGTCGCCATCATTTACTAAAACAATATTTCCTATCGCACCGCTCAGGTTCCCGTTTTTCTTTAAATTTGCCATAACAATCAGTGAATTTAGGTTACCGTTCCGGAGCTCTTTCTGAAAATCTTCTACTTCCTGACCTTCAACGGGTTCCGTCCGATAAAGATACAACATTAAAGCATTATCACAGCACTGAATCTCCAATA
>JAEZYN010000120.1 GCA_023419095.1 Bacteroidota bacterium
AAATTAAACTATGTTTTCGAAGCTGAAGGAATGACATCTGAACGCGAAATTTATTTTCTTAAAAAAGACGGAAACTTACTTGAAGGCATTGGTGACCACGTCACAGAAGGCAGTACAGACCGTTATGCAAATCCTGCCCAACTGAAATATGAAGGTCATTCGCTGAAGCCGACCGATTGTAAAGATTTTGACAAAAATTTCCCCACGGCCGCTTCACGTTAATGTTTGGTAATTCGAAACTCCATCTTCCTTATTTTTAATGTATTTTTAAAAATTTCATGACAAAAAGCATGCATGATAATTATGTTATGCCCAACCGAAATTCTTAAATATGATAAGATAACTACTAATTTTTGACACATATGATCAATGATGAAATTTCAGACAACATGCGTCTGCACGACGTATTGACGAAAGAAAAATATGTTAAGCATCTCTCTGTAGACTGCACTATTTTCAGCGTTCAGGATGCCAGGTTAAAAGTGCTTCTTTTAAAATGGCAAGGCGTGGAATATTGGTCCCTGCCTGGTGGATTTGTTAAAAAAGACGAAGATTTAGATGAAGCTGCGCGCCGTATCCTTTACGAAAGAACCTATTTAGACAACATTTTTTTAGAGCAGTTTCATACTTTCGGGAAAGTTGACCGCACAAGCTTAAAACTCAGCAAAGACTTTTTAAAGGCGAGAAATCTTACATTTCCCGATGATCACTGGCTTTTTGAACGTTTCATCTCCGCGGGTTACTGCAGTTTGGTAGATAACATACAGATAAGCGTTTTCCCGCGCTACAACAATGAAAGCGGCCAGTGGTTTGACCTCGATAAACTTCCAAAATTAGCCTTCGACCACAAAGAAATTGTGAAAAAGGGTGCTGAATATATCCGAAAAAACATCGATACGCAGATTGCTGCCAGCAACCTTTTGCCGGAAAAATTCACGATGAACGAGCTCCAGAGTGTGTATGAAGCAGTGCTCGGCGAAAATTTCAGAAGGAATAATTTTCAGCGCAAAATACTGGCGATGAATTGTTTAGAAAGACTGGAGAAATTATACGACGGTTCGGCAAACAAGGCGCCCTACCTTTATCGCTTCAGGGATATCCATTAAAACTCAATTTTTAATTTTTAATTATTTCGCCATCACTGCGAAAAAACTTAATTTTAGCCAAAACTAAAAATATATGTCATACTACCCGCTCACAAGCATTCCCGATTACTATTTGATGGACAGTCTGCTGACCGAAGAACACCTGCTAATCCGCCAGTCTGTTCGTGATTGGGTTGAAAGTTTTGTGATGCCACAGATTGACAGTGCCGCTCAGCAGCATACGGATATCCCGGGTCTGATGCAGGAACTTGGCAAAATAGGCGCACTCGGGCCGTACATACCGGAAGAATATGGCGGATCAGGTCTTGACCAGATTTCTTACGGCCTCATCATGCAGGAACTTGAACGTGGCGATTCGGCTGTCCGTTCGGCAGCTTCCGTGCAAAGTTCGCTTGTGATGTTTCCAATCAATGAATTTGGCTCAGAGGCGCAAAAACATAAGTATCTTCCAAAGCTGGCGACCGGCGAGATGATCGGCGCTTTTGGTCTTACCGAACCAAATCACGGTTCAGATCCAGGCTCGATGGAGACGCGCATCGAAGACAAAGGTGATCATTATTTACTGAACGGTGCCAAGATGTGGATCACAAACGCACCGCTTTGCGATATCGCTGTAGTGTGGGCCAAAGATGAAAGCGGAAAGGTTCGCGGAGTGATTGTTGAGAGAGATTTTGAAGGTTTTTCGACACCGGAAACTCATAATAAATGGAGTCTTCGCGCCTCAAAAACCGGTGAATTGGTTTTTAATAATGTGAAGGTTCCACAAGAAAATATTTTACCTAACGTTTCAGGTCTTAAAGGCCCGCTTTCTTGCCTGAACTCCGCACGCTACGGAATTTCTTGGGGCGTGATCGGTGCCGCAATCGACTGCTATTGCACGGCCGTACAGTATTCTAAGGAACGTAAACAGTTCGGAAAACCGATTGCTTCTTTCCAGCTTCAACAGAAGAAGTTGGCCGAATTTTTAACTGAAATTACAAAAGCTCAGCTTCTCTGTTTACAGCTCGGAAACCTGAAAAATGAGCATAAAGCCACACCCGCGCACATCTCGATGGCCAAACGCAACAATGTGAAAATGGCAATCGATATTGCGCGCGAGTCCAGACAGTTGCTTGGCGGAATGGGAATAATGGGTGAATTTCCGATGATGCGTCACGCTGCCAACCTAGAATCTGTGATCACTTACGAAGGCACACATGATATTCACCTGCTTATCACGGGCATGGACATTACCGGAATTAATGCTTTTAGCTGATTTTATTAAAAATCGTAGGACGTTTTCACTGATTCCACGAATTTGTTTTGCGGATCCAGAATATCTAAGATCACATTTTTTACCGCATCCATCGGCGTTTCAAGATTGACTTTGTTAATTTCATCATTACCGAAAAGATTGAGCGTCTGGACACCTTTGTTTACCTCTGCGAAACTCCAGATTCCGCACTGTATGTGATTGTCTGTAAAATCAGCACTGTTTAGAATTAAATACGCATAAATCGAGAGTTGCATCGCCTGTTTGTAGTCACTGCTAAAAAACAGGTTTTGCAGTTTTTCTTCGGCGTCGGCGGTTTTTGGGTAATTGATTGCGAGACATTTCGTTTTAGCTGTTTTAAAATCGATGATCCGGAGATTTCCGTTCAGCCGGTCTATCCGGTCGATGAAGCCATAAAATGCAACTGAATCTGTTCTGTCTTCGTCTAAATAAAATGGCGGACTTGTAAAACTCTGCTCTACACCGATGATCTCCAACGCATTACCTTCAGCTATAAGTTGCCGGTCATACTGCACGACATTCCGCACTACCCTTTCGGCAATCGATTTATGAATAAAGTTCATTCCGCGGTCATAAAATTCCGGCTGGTGTTTGAGTTCTTCAATCGCTGCACGAAGTGCTTCATCTATTTGCTCATCCGACAGAGATAAATCGCTTTCAACCAATATTTTACCCACCAATTTTTCATAAATATGCTGCAAAGCATAATGTACAAGATTTCCATAGCTGCGCTGCGAGAGTTCCTCCTCCATCTCCTCACCTTCCCTGGTGTGCAAAATTTTATTTAAATAAAAATCGACTGGATCATAAATATATGAAGTAAGATGCGAGGCAGATACGCGCGACTTCCAGATTTCGAGTTGACTGATCACGGGAGCTGTTTTTTCATACTGCATCGGTTGCAGAAGAATCGGTTCCGAACTGTTTTCAATGATGATATGTTCGATTTGGTGATAATTATCTTCGATTTCCAACTGTGTGATGAAACGACTTTTCTCGCCGCTGTTTACGCCGGAATTCAATGCGTTGAACAGAAGATTTACATTCGCAGAATCCTGCAGTAACCGATAAAAATGATAAGCGTAAATGCTGTCATTTTCCAGAAACGTATGCAAACCAAAATGCCTGCGCACGCCAAACGGCACATAGGTATTCTGAGTATTTCCCAGTGGCAGTTTTCCTTCATTGGCAGAGAGTAGAATGATATTTTCAAAGTTAAGCAGACGGGTTTCAAGCAATCCCATTACCTGCAGGCCTTCTAACGGTTCTCCTTCAAAATCAATTGTTTCTGAATTTATAAGCTGATTGATCAGCACCTCAAGTGTCTCCATACTCAGCGGAAAACTGTAGGGTGAAAGTTGATTTTTTATAATCTTAAAAGATTTCTCGAAATGCGAAATGTTTTCATATTGAATATTGTCTAACTCCCCGAATTTCAACTGGTAGCAATAAGATACAAGCAGATCAAGAAAATCCGAAACCGATTGCTGTTTTTGAAAAAGATTAAAATACGAAAGGTTCCCAAGCAATTCCTGCAGAAGTTTTCGGGAGATATAGATAATATTGCGCTCCTCTATTTTCGCGCGGAATTCTAGAACAATTTTTTTATCCGCGTCAGAATTTGGCAACTCCTCTAGAATCGAAAGGACGTCATTATAATAATAGGACGAATCTGAAATTTCCAGCTGTTTCTGAAGATAAAAAAGTCTCTTCATCGCATTGCTGAACGCCAGATTTTTCAGCGGGAACCCCATGGTAATATTGAGCCTCGGCGCAGCGGCTAAAGCATCGAGCGCAGCCGGCAGAAGATTTTCGTCCAAAAGCACTACTGCGGTGTCAGCTAAATTTTCGGATTCAATCTCAGAAAAAATCGAAGGTAAAACTTTAGTTTGCGAAACATTTCCGGAAACTTCATAGACTTTAATATTTTTATCTTTCATAAAATCATCCTCGATCCAGTAAAAAGGCCGACTATCATTGAATTCTTTCCAGGTTTTATGCTGACGCAGAAACTTTCCGGCTTCCTGTCTTTCATCATTTACGTAATAATTATCGCCCTGAAAGAAAACGATAGCCCTGTCCCACTGCAGCAAGTTTTTCACAAGCCTCTCCTCCACCGGCGTGAAAGCATTAAAACCGCAAAAAACATACTTTTCATCGGTGTTTTGGGCGAAAAATTCTATCTTCTCGCGCGCCGTTTTGTGCATCATACCTGCCGTCGCCCAACCATTTTCTTCCAAGCGCAACTGCAGCAATGGGATAAAAGAGTTCATACGCTGCCAGAAATTGAGATGCTTGCGTACCGCATTTTCATCCTGATCGCCGAGGTTTTCAGCCCAGTTTTTTATGCGCTCTTCGCTCACCATGTATTCCAGAACTTTGGTGTCGTCTTCGGCAAATTTTGAAATATCGTCCCAATCTTTCAGTA
>JAEZYN010000021.1 GCA_023419095.1 Bacteroidota bacterium
AATAAAAACAATGAGGATTCCCGCGAGTATGCTGACAACGTTTTTGTGAACGGTTCTACAGGAGACAGCAAGACCGTCAACAAATCTGTAATCGGAAAGGTTGATTATGAACTTCCGGTTGGCGAGGCTTCAAAGATTGAAGCAGGTTACCGCATAGATCACAACAACAATGATTACAGCTTCCTGAATACATTGACGGACGACGATTTGATCTATCAGACCGCGGCAGATTATAGCGGAAACACAGTGTACAGCGAAACGATAAACGCCGTATATGCTCAGTTTAAAAGCAAGATCGACAAGCTGGGATACCAGATTGGTTTGCGTGCCGAAAATTCTGATATCGGGATTGATTACCTGAGCCTGAACGGCGATAAAACATCAAGAACGGATAAAAACTACACGGGTTTCTTCCCAAGTGTATTTTTAAGTTATGATCTGGGCAGTTCAAACGATCAGCTGTTGCTAAACTATTCCCGCAGGATTAACCGTCCGCGTTCATGGTTCCTGATTCCCTACCCAACCTCTTTGGCCAACCGCCAGAACCGATTCCAGGGTAACCCGGATCTGAATCCGGAATATATCGATTCATTCGAATTGGGTTATGCCATCCAGAAGAAAAAATTCACGATCAATCCTACTCTTTACTACCGCGCCACACAGGATGAAACGCAGTTTGTAGTAACCAGCGAGGCGCCGGGTTCGAATGTTTTGATTACGCGCCCCTATAACGTGGGAAGCGAAACACAGTATGGTCTTGATTTGAATTTGACCGCTGATCTGCTTCCGTGGTGGAAAGTGATGGCAAGTGCCGATCTGTTCGGTTACAAGTCTGAAGGTGAATACTTCAATGCCGCGACGATGGTTAAACCACAGTCTTTTGAAGGCGATGGCTTCTCCACACGTTTCAGACTGACCAACAGTTTCAAAGTGGACAAAACCTTCAGCATGCAGGTACAGGGCTTCTACAGAGGTGGGGAAAAGACGGCCTCGAACGTGACCAAGCCAATGTACGTACTTAACTTCGGTGCAAACAAAGCCATCTGGAAAGGAAACGGAACCGTAGCTTTCAATATTCAGGATATTTTCGGAACGCGTGGCCGTGAGGTTACCAGCTTCGGTAATGATTTCGAAAGAGAATCACTCATGCGCTGGAACCCAAGGTCCTTTAACCTGTCACTTACCTACCGCTTCAAGCAGGGTGAAAAAGTAGATCAGCCAAAACGCAAAAAAGACATCAACAGTAATTCCTCAGGCGACGATGAACCGCAGGGACCAATGTAGTCTCCTGATTCCAACAAAAAACAAATCCTGAAATTAATTTTTCAGGATTTGTTTTTGTAATGAGATCCCACATCTAACATCTCACATCTCCCATCTCACATCTCACATCTACCCTCTGCTCTCCAGATACTTCTGCCACTCCCACGTCGTGCGTAGCGCTTCTTCGAGCGTGGTATCGGCTTTCCAGCCGAGTTCGCGTTCTGCTTTATCGGCGTTGGCGTAAGCAATCGTGATGTCACCTGCCCTTCTTTCGCAGATTTGGTAGGGAACAGCAACATTATTTGCGCGTTCGTACGCTTCCACAACCTCAAGAACGGATGAACCCTGCCCGGTACCGAGGTTGAAGATATCGATGACGGTTTCTTCATCCGACGCAATGAGCTTCTGCAGCGCTTTTACATGTGCTTTGGCTAAATCTACAACGTAAATATAATCGCGGATCGCCGTGCCGTCTTCGGTTGGGTAATCATTACCCCAAATATTGAGTTTCTCACGGATGCCCGCAGCGGTTTGGGTCACATAAGGCACCAGATTGTTCGGTACACCGATCGGTAATTCACCCAGCAGCGCGCTCGGATGTGCACCAATCGGGTTGAAGTATCTTAGCAGTGCAATTTTTTTATGGTGTGCAATTGCAAAATCCTTAAGGATCTCTTCGCCCATTTGCTTGGTTTTGCCATAAGACGATTCGGGAGTTTTAAGCGGCGTGCTTTCCTCAATCGGCATTTGGTCGGCCTGCCCGTATACGGTGCAAGACGAACTGAAGATGAAATTGGAGATATTTCTCTGTTTAAATTCCTGCAGAATGTTGATGAGCGAGAACAGATTGTTCTCATAATAATCAAGCGGTTTTTCCTGGCTCTCACCTACTGCTTTGAAGGCCGCGAAATTAATGCAGCCTGTAATATCAAATGCATCAAAAACCTGCGCCAGCAGTTCCTTACGCTTCAGGTCAAACGGGAAGAAATAGGGTCTTTTGCCCGTCACTTCTTCAATATTGCCTAATATGAATTTTTCCGAATTGGAAAGGTCATCCACGATGACGACTTCAAAATTATTGTTCAAAAGTTCCACAACGGTGTGAGAACCGATATAGCCGAGGCCGCCTGTAACGAGTATTGCCATTAAATGGTTGTATGTATTTATATTAAGTGGATAATCGCTAATAGTTTCATAAGGTACAGAACAAAGTTTATTCTTAGATGCCTTGCCCTATCACTCATCACTCATAACATATTACTCATCACTATTTTACAATTAGTCCTGATTACTGTCCATAAACTCCAGAACCGCATCCGTAATATACTTCTGCTGTTCCTCATCCAGTTCGGTGTGCATCGGTAGCGAAATTACTTCGTCAAGCAAACGGTCGGTATTTTTAAAATCTTCATCGTTGCTCTCCTGGAAATAGGCTTTCTGTTTGCGCAATGCCACCGGATAATAGATCATTGCGGGAATCTCTTTTTCAGCCAGAAATGTCTGCAGCTCATTACGCTTACCGTTAAGAATGCGCAGCGTGTACTGATGGAATACATGACTTGTGTACTCCGCACGCTTGGGAATCAGTATACCCGGATGATTGGCAAAAGTTTCATCGTAAAAATCAGCAGCTTTGCGCCGTGCTTCATTATACGTATCGAGCAGCGGAAGTTTTTTCCTTAGGACGGTCGCCTGCAAACTGTCTAAGCGCGAATTGACGCCCACCTCATCATGATAGTAGCGTTCGTACATGCCATGATTGGCAATTCCGCGGATCTTATGTGCGAGTTCGTCGTCGTTGGTGAAGATGGCGCCGCCATCGCCGTAACAGCCCAGATTTTTCGACGGGAAAAATGAAGTCGTGCCAATAGTGCCCATCGTGCCTGATTTTTTCACCGTACCGTCCGCAAATGTAAAATCAGCGCCAATGGCCTGCGCATTATCTTCGATCACATAGAGATTATGCTGTTTTGCAATTTTCAGAATCTCTTCCATATTGGCGCACTGCCCGAAAAGATGCACCGGAATGATGGCTTTGGTCTTTGGTGTGATTGCAGCCTTCAGTTTTTCTGTGTCGATGGTGAAAGTGTCATAATCTACATCCACTAATACGGACTTCAGTTTCAGCAGATGTATAACTTCCACGGTAGCGGCAAATGTAAAATCTGCGGTGATCACTTCGTCGCCTTCTTTCAGGTCAAGTGCCATCAACGCAATCTGCAGTGCGTCTGTGCCGTTGGCACACGGAATGACGTGCTTCACATCAAGGTATTGCTCCAGTTCGTTTTGGAATGATTTTACTTCAGGCCCATTAATGAAGGCTGCCGAATTCATCACCCCAAGCATCGCATTATCTACATCGGCCTTTATTTTATAGTACTGACTCTGCAAGTCCACCATCTGTATTTTCCTCATAAAAAATATTTATTCCAAATTTAGGAAATTAAACCTCGACCGGAAAATATTAAATCAACGGGTTTTTCCGGAATTGGTTTTAAAGTACGATTGAACAGACACGCTGAGTGATTTAAAGTAAAAAAAACAATTATGTTCCGGAAGCTTTAAATTAACATAAATAAAGCATTGCTAAAAAACAATTTATTATATGCTTTTCTCTACTTTTGTTTCAAATTAATAATTTTTAGCCAATGAAAAAAATTATATCTACTATCGCATTATTTTTGTTTTTAATATCAAATGCGCAGACGGAACTTGTATTTGTTTATTTCAAAGACAAGCCGAACAAAGCTGCATTCTATGCGAATCCGCTAACAGAACTTACCCAAAAGTCTCTGGACAGGCGCACGCGGCTCGGCATCGCACTCAACGATCAGGATGCACCTATCGAGCAGTCGTACGTACAGAATGTGCGCAATCTCGGTTTTACCGTGAACGATTATTCTAAATGGATGAATGGTGTAGCCGTTAACGCCACTTCCGCACAAATCGCAACTTTACAGGCGCAGACTTACGTTCAGTCGGTTGAGCGGTTTATCAAGCACCCGTCGGGCGGCAAAAACCCGGCACGTGTGAACAAGTTTGAAGAATTTAACAATACTGTGGGCAAAACTGATTTCAACTACGGAACAGGGCTTTCTCAGATCAATCAGATCAATCTTCGCCCCTTGCATATTGCCGGATACACCGGAACCGGCGTCACTATAGCAGTGATCGACACCGGTTTTCCGACCGTGAATACGGGCAATGCGTACGCCAGAATCCGCAGCAACGGTCAGATCAAGGGCGGTTATAATTTCATTAATAAAAGCACCGACATTTACAATACTTCACTGAACAATCACGGCTCGTACTGTCTTGGTGTTATCGCGGGCTTTATTCAAAACCAATACGTGGGCTCAGCTCCCGACGCAGATTTTTATCTTTATGCAACTGAAGATGCAGCCGACGAATATCCGGAAGAACTGATCTATTGGACCCAGGCGGCTGAAGAGGCAGACCGTAAAGGCGTGGATGTAATTACGAGTTCGCTGGGCTACTATGATTTCGATGACAGCCGCTATAATTTACTCTATTCTGACATGGACGGACAAACCTCTTTTATCGCCCGTACCGCCCAGATTGCGACTGAAAAAGGAATATTTGTCCTGAATGCAGCCGGTAATGA
>JAEZYN010000027.1 GCA_023419095.1 Bacteroidota bacterium
CGGAATATTCTTTACAATGCTTTCGGGATGGATCTTCGCGCGGTAAAGAGACTCAATGCGAATGATGTTTCCCACGCCCGTGAACAAATCCTGCTCCATCAATACATCGCCTATCATCTTGTCTGCGTATTTTTCCTGCACGGTAGACAGTACATATTCTCCGTCGAATTCGTCTTTCAGGATATCAGTCTTATAATTAAAGTGATCCTGTGGCTTGCCCGGAATAATCTTGGCTTTAGAAATATAAAAATTGATTTCCGCTTCTTCAAACTGGAGGGCGAAACTGGCATTCACCTTCTTTCGCTTGTTGATCAGCATACTGCCGAAGAGGCCCAAATGCACGGTCACAAAGAAATCTTTAAAAACAAAGATGAAATTCTTGCCGTACGCATCCACATCCAGAAGTTTCACATCTTTGATCGGCGTCTTGTCCAAATCGCCATAGCCGGTGGCCTCTACCACGGTTTTTCCTTTGTAGCGCGTCAATTTATTCTTCAGATTGAGAATTGTAGGTCCTTCAGGCATGTTATTTTTTTTGATTTAATGTTTGGCGCGTTTTCACGGACATATCGTATATTTTGCGGCGGACCTGCTGCATCCGTCCGACCGGTTGAAGTTCGGGAATATTTTCAAACGGATTGAACGAAATATTCTCGTAGTCTAAATTTTTGTACGCAGATAAATCTTGCTGTGAAAGGATAATCTTACCGACCGTAATGAATTCCGAATCTTTTTCGCGCCAGTTTTTCAGCAGGTTGTTGACGGGTGTTTTAGATCTATTCACCGCCAGTTGCACCTGAAAATCGAGCGACAGTTCATTTTTCAAGAAGAAATCTTTTAGAAGCTCAGCCTGGTCCAGATCATTACCTTTTAGTACCGGAAGTGTAAAATTCGGTTTTAAACGGATTTTCCCGACCCTTTCGCCAAAACGGAAACTCCCCACGGAATGGAAATCGTAAGTGGGCAGAAACTGTCTTTCAATATCGAAAAATTTAAGCACATTCCGCAAGATTCCCGGCAACTGAAAATCAAAGAAAAGACTTATGCCCGCCAGCAAAAGCGATGGAGCCTTGAGAGCCGCAAGAATATAATTTCGGCGCAGCGCGATAAAAAATCGGTTGGCCCGAATATGGATTTTAAGGAATTTGCTGACGGAATTAGTCACAAAAACCGGAAAATTCACCAGCGGAAATTTAGCGCTTTGCGGTTCTGTTTTATTAAAAATCTTCACCGAACAGCCATAAATCGGATACTCCCAGACTCCTTTGGTCACAAAAAAATTGGGATGCGAGTATCGTAGGATGACACCCAAATTTGCGCCGCCCAAAAGTTGGGCAATATCCACCGCTTCATTCTTTACCGGAATGAAATGTCCCCGAACAAATCCGAAAGATTTTGCGTGAGCGTTTCGCGTTGCATGCTTGGTTTTGTTGACTTTCGCCGAAACCTGCACGGCTTTTTCGATCAACGGCAAATCCTCAGCAAGGAGTTTTTCCTCTGCCTTGGTAAGGGCGTCCATCCCGGGCGAATAAGTCTGGAAGCGTTTCATAAGCGTTTTGCTTTAAAGCCATCAAAAATGAAACCACGAAACTGATCAATCGGGCAAATTCAGCAGGAGACGGTAGGCATTTTCAGCACCTTTCAGGCAGTCTTCTTCATCCGCAGGATTTATTTCGCGGTCTAAAACTTCCTTAAAAGTCTTCCAGTACGAGCCGGTGTGCGGACCGTAGCAACGGAAGTAGTGAAACGGCGCATCTTTAAACTCATTAAGTTTCGAAAGTTGTTTGGCAATCATATTTCCGCCTAATGTGGAACCTTCCATTACATAGAAAATTCCCCATGCTTCCGCCACACTGTCTACGGAACTTAAAACTTGTACTTTTGGCAAGTTAGCGCCTAACGCCAGCATATCTGCTTCTGCCAGTTTGATTTTACGTCGCTTTTCTAAGTGTAAATCGGCCGCAGCTTCATAAGGAATCAGGCTGAATACATCTTTTTCGAACGCACACAGCATCTCATAATTGTATAGAAGCAGTTTTCGGTAATCTTCGATGTCAAATCCGCCTTCAAATATTTTTGATGAATTGAATTTCTCTTCGGTAAGATCGTGCAGATGCCGTGTGCCGGACTTTAGTTTTTCGGAAATCATCAAACCGTTCTTGGATTTTGGAAAGTAATTTTGAAGACGGTTTCTTTCTCAGCAGTACTTTCATATGAAATATCGCCGCCAAGACGCTTCATAATGCGGAAAACAATAGAAAGGCCGACGCCGTTGCCCTGGAAGCCCTTGGCATTTTCCATACGGCTGAAAATCTTGAACATTTTTGCCTGTTCTTTCGCCGGAATACCGATCCCGTTGTCCTTCACGCTGTATATCACTTTATCACCTTCTTCACGACCGTGAATCTCAATCTTTGGATTCGCACTTTTGCTTGAGTATTTCACCGCGTTACCGATAATATTAAGGAAGACCTGTCTCATCATCGTTTCGTCCGCAAGAACATTTGGTGTTTTACCGATGACTACTTCGGTAGTTTCACTGATGGTAAGCTGTGCATCAAGGCAAATTTTTCTTATTGTAGATGCAGTTTCGAGTTCTTTGAGCTCTATTTCGGTAGATTTAGCTTTGCTGAGTTCCAACACGCCGCGCATCATGCTTTCCATTCCTACAATTTCGGCTAGAATACTGCCCACTCTTTTTCGGACTTCCGGATTGTCGTGATGAGCACGTTCCAGGAGTTGCGCATTAAGTTTCATCACCGTAAGCGGAGTACCCAGATCATGAGAGATGGTGTAGGAAAAACTATCGAGTTCTTCGTTGAGATTTCTCAGTTCATCATTCAGTTCCTGTACTTTGCGGAACTGGCTGTAGGTGGTTTCCAGAATGGCGGCTACCACTCTCTTTGCTGCTATGACATCCCGGTTTTTCCACGGCGTAGCCTTTCCTTTTATGTTTTCAATATAGGTAGCAAAAGATTTCCTCGGCGAGATCACATATTGCTGGTCGCCGTTCAGCACAGTCTCCGTAGTATCTTTTGATGGATTTCCGGCCCAAAGAAGCTGGGTATCAATTTCCCGGCGGAACCAAATCATCAGTTCGTTACGCTCATCATCGGTAAAGCCAAACATCACGCCGGCCGCGTTCACCATCTGACCCATATTGCCTTCCAGCGCGTTACTGAAGTCATTGGTAGAATAAAAATTCTTCAATGGATTTTCACGGGCATACTGCACGATCTGAAGGATATCCTCATCCGAGGGCACAAAGCCGGAGGTGCGAATATTTTGACCTACCACAACGGCCAAACCGTCAGCAGCGGGATAATCGCGCATGCTTTCTATATTCGCAAAAAGCGAAGATTCCACCGTATTGTGCTGCAGCAGTGCGGTTTTTAATTTTTTAATATGGCTTTCAAGTTCGATACTGTCATTCAATATCTGGCGCGTCTTGTATGATGCATAAGCGTTAGCGGCAATCACGGTGAAGACTTCTGAGCGGATCCGGTTGACCAGATCAATATGTTTGGCTTCGGCGTTCTGGCAGGTCACCATTCCCCAAAGTTTGTTATCAATCACGATGGATGTACTGAAACTGGACTCAGCACCCGCATTTTTCAGATACTGACCATGCACCGGTGACATCGCACGAAGTGTGGAGTAGGTCAGGTCAACAGGCGTTTCAAGATTAGAAATAATCGGTACCGGTGCCGAGTTCACGTTGCTGAAAATCCTTTTGCGTTTTTTGAGATACAGGTCACGTGCCTGACGAGGAATATCACTTTCAGGATAATGGAGATTCAGATAGCTCTCAACTTCATTTTTCAGTTTCTCTGCGATTACTTTACCGCTGCCGTCCTCCAGAAAACGGTACACCATCACGCGGTCATAATCGATCGCTTCAGCTACGGAAACCAGCAGTTGCTGCCAAATTTCGGCAGAGGTAGTCGCATTGCTGATGCTTTCATACTTTTTGCTGACGAAGGTTCGCGTATGGAAATGTTCAATTACTTTCTCAATTTCAAGAAAGATGAGACCGCTGTATCTATAAATGGTAAGGTGAAAAATTGCCTCACCAATGAAAATCTTGTCAAGAAAAACATCTACGTCCTTCAGCGTTTCAAAGTCCAGATTGCGTAGCACCACGGAATCGAGCAAGGGACCGAATCCGTCCGGATTCTGCTCTAAGGTCTGGCCTAATACATTTTCATTTACATTAAAAAGTTCGGAAATATTCTGGCTCAAAAAAGTGATGGTCTTCGCTAACGGATCTAAACCGATGATGTAGCCGAAATCCTGTATATGACCGGAAATATGGATTTTCTCCTCGTGGCAATCGACTAAATTCATAAAAAACAAGATAATAAAAATGCGGTAAGAACAAATTTAAGAATTTTTTTTACTTTTCTTCCTCAAAATAAAGCCGGTAGTATTTTCCTTTTTCATCACGGCCGGTCTCAATCATCTTGCGGTCGCCATGCACGTAAATGTGAAAGTTCTTGTCCAGTTTGATGACACTTTTGAAATGACGTCCCTGTTTCTTCACAGCCGCTTCGTTTATGGCAAAATCTTCAGAGATCGAAACCTGCATTTCCTGCTCGTAATCTGATTTATAATTGCTGAAACTTTCGATGACATTTTCATCTTCCAATACTTCTTTCGTAAACTCTTCATAATCGAAAGTCTCTTTTTCCTTGAAAAAATTGATTGATTTATTCAGGAAATCGGCCTGATCGGCTTTTGAAACCTCGAATTCCTGCGGCAACTGTTGCGTGATAAAATTTTTGTAAACCGACAGCGTTTCCTGCGTGTGAAAATACTCGTCGTCGCGCTGCTTTACTTTAAGGAAATTATCGAACCAATAATCGGCGTCGCCATTTTTATTGTTATCCACAACCGATACGGCAAACCCGCTTTCTTTGCTGCTGTTGTAGATCAGTGCGCCCTTATCGAGTTTTGAAAGACCGATACCGTAATCTTTTTCAATTTCGAAAGTTTCGTTTTGCGGGAATATTTTAAGGAAAGGATTTTTGCTTTCGGTTTTAAAAATCCCGATGGAATCGATCTTATTTCCGTCCACATTTTCTTCGCCTTCAAAATAAACGATAAAAACTTCACCGCTTTGCACACGCGGATTTTCCGCGGCGTCATAAAGATGCTCCGCAATATTCTGTGATTCCTGGATAAAATTTGTGGCGTCGCCAAATATCTCCGAAACCGCGCCGTACACCGGATTATTTACCAGATATGTTTCGCTGTAAAAGCGGTACTGTTCTTCGGACTTGAAAGCTTTAAGGAAAAAATCTTCCAGAATTTCAATCATTTCTTCGTCCAATTGTAAAACGTCCTGCGAAAGGATTAGGGATTCCTGATTGATTCTGTTTCCGACTTTATGAACGATTATTTTTGAGATCATTGTTGAATATTAATAAAGGCTGCAAAGGTATTTTTTAAATGACGGATAATGAAATTATCGGCACAATAAAAAATTCCCCGGGCTTTCATCCGGGGTTGTTGGATGTGTTTCTGAAAATTGTGTCGAGCCATTTTTAGCTTAACATTTCGATGTCATTCTTAATTTCCTTGATGATTCACATTTCGGAAAATTAGCTGTTTAAAAATAAATAAAACCGCTCATTTCACATTTTTGCCTGGTCTGAAAATATGCACATATCATTTTTCTATAAAAGATCTTGCAGCAATTTATATTTAAAAAAAAATCGCCGCAAACAATTGTCTGCGGCGATGTGTTATAGTAAAGAAAGTTTAATTTACTTCACCTCCTCGAAATCAGCATCCTGAACATCGTCAGCACCGGCATTGTTGCCCGCGTTAGGGTTTCCACCCATATCCGGACCTGCCTGGCCTTGCTGTCCTGCAGCGTACATCTCTTCAGAAGCGGCCATCCATGCTGCATCTAACGCTTCAGTTTTGGTTTTGGTAGCTTCCAGATCCTTGGCATCGAATGCAGTTTTCAGTTCAGCAGCAGCAGATTCTACGGCAGCTTTTTTGTCAGCTGAAAGCTTGTCACCGAATTCCTTAAGCTGCTTCTCTGTCTGGAAGATCAAACCGTCAGCTTTGTTGAATACCTCAACTTCTTCTTTTTTCTTCGCGTCAGCTGCAGAATTTTCCTCAGCTTCACGCTTCATTCTTTCAATTTCCTCTTCTGAAAGTCCGGAGCTTGCCTGAATCTTGATCGACTGCTCTTTTCCGGTGCCTTTATCTTTGGCAGATACGTGAAGGATACCGTTCGCGTCAATATCAAAAGTTACCTCGATTTGCGGAACACCTCTTGGCGCCGGCGGAATGTCGGTAAGATCAAAACGTCCGATCTCTTTGTTATCATTGAACATTGGTCTTTCACCCTGTCCTACTCTGATTGATACTGCAGGTTGGTTGTCGCTCGCAGTAGAGAAAGTTTCAGATTTTTTAGTTGGAATAGTTGTGTTCGCCTCGATAAGTTTAGTGAATACAGAACCCATGGTCTCGATACCCAATGAAAGCGGAGTAACATCAAGAAGAAGTACATCTTTCACATCACCTGTCAATACACCACCCTGGATAGCAGCACCAATAGCCACCACTTCATCCGGGTTCACACCTTTCGAAGGCTTTTTACCGAAGAATTTCTCTACTTCTTCCTGAATAATCGGGATTCTTGTAGAACCACCTACCAAAATTACCTCATCGATATCGGAGATTGAAAGTCCGGCATCAGAAAGTGCTTTTTTACAAGGCTCCATTGATCTTCTCACCAAATCGGCAGAAAGCTGCTCGAATTTAGCTTTAGTCAACGTTTTCACAAGGTGCTTCGGACCTGTTGCCGTAGCGGTAATATAGGGAAGGTTGATTTCCGTTTGAGTTGAAGACGAAAGCTCGATCTTCGCTTTTTCAGCTGCTTCTTTCAAACGCTGAAGCGCGATTGCGTCGGCTTTAAGGTCTACTCCTTCATCATTTTTGAACTCGTCTGCCATCCAGTTGATGATCACATCATCAAAGTCATCACCACCAAGGTGCGTATCACCGTTTGTAGAGAGTACTTCGAAAACGCCGTCACCCAGATCAAGGATCGAAACGTCAAATGTACCACCACCTAAATCGTAAACTGCAATTTTCTGGTCTTTGTGCGCTTTGTCCATTCCGTACGCCAAAGCAGCTGCTGTAGGCTCGTTGATAATTCTTTCTACGGTAAGTCCGGCAATTTCTCCGGCTTCTTTGGTAGCCTGTCTCTGCGCATCGTTAAAGTACGCAGGAACGGTAATTACCGCTCTCGTCACTTCCTGGCCTAGATAATCTTCCGCCGTTTTCTTCATTTTCTGAAGTATCATGGCCGAAATTTCCTGTGGCGTATATTCTCTGTCGTCTATCTTTACTTTCACCGTATCGTTCGGTCCGCTCACCACTTTGTAAGGGACTCTGCTGATCTCGCTGGCATCATCTTTAAAGTGCGTACCGATAAATCTCTTGATCGAGTAAACTGTTTTCTCCGGGTTGGTAACCGCCTGTCTTTTTGCAGGGTCACCTACTTTTCTTTCACCGTCTTCGGTGAAGGCTACGATGGAAGGTGTAGTTCTTTTACCTTCCGCATTTGGGATTACAACGGCATCCTTACCTTCCATCACGGCAACGCAGGAGTTGGTTGTTCCTAAGTCAATTCCAATTATTTTGCTCATAGTATGTATTTTTTGCTTTAAAATTTTTATTCAAACTGCTTTTCTCCAATTTTATACCAAGCAAGAAAGTGTGACAAATTGACCTTTTTTTAATTTACATATTTTCAGGTTTTAATAAATTCATAACATTCACCATTGCTGAAAATTTTATATTATTAATAATTTTAGTTATTGTTTTTTACATTAAATAAGCAAATCATAAAAATTAAGTAAAAAGTCAATGCAGGAAATGGACCCGCATTGTTGTTTTACCATTTCTGGAGCTTGTTATTCCATTTCTAAAGCTTGTTATATCATTTCCGGACCTTGTTATTCCATTTCTAAAGCTTGATATATCATTTCTAAACAATGTTTTATCATTTCTAAACCTTGTTTTATCACTTCTGCCACTCATTTTACCATTTCTGCACACTGAAATATGGACTTGGCCTGAGCATTAAAAAAACACTCCCGTACAGAAGTGTTTGAATGAATATTTTTAGAAATTATATTAAAAAGAATACGTGAAACCCAGATTAAAACTTCGTCCGCGTTCGAGAATGCGCGTATTCTGGCTGCCCGTCAGCGTGCGATTCAGATGTTCAGCGTAGGCACGGTCAAAAAGGTTGCTCACTTCCGCATCGATATAGGCATTGTTGAAAATCTCATACTTGCCGTGCAGGTCCACCACCGAAAAAGCCGGCGTCTGCAGTTCGCCGAAACCCGGATCCACACGATTTTGCCGCGCTGCGTAGCGGTAATTCACAGACAAGATAACGGGCGAAAGGTCGGCTTGCAACTTCCAGCGGAAATCGAGCGGGAAGATTTCGGGCAGCGGTTTTTTGGTATTTAAATCTTCGGCATACGTATAAGCGACGGCCATTTCAGACTTAAGTTGAGGTAAAAACTTCCAGTTCAATCTCGATTCAAAACCGGCTTTCATTGCGCGCTCCAGATTCTGCATCTGCCTCACACCGGGACTTTTCATAGAAGAAGGCATCACATCGGGACGGATGACGCCGGAAATATAATTTTGCAGTAAGGAGTAGAAAACGTTGGTCTGAAAGAATACTTTTTCACGGTTGTAGGTGAAGATCAGGTCGGCCTGGTTGTTCGTTTCAGGTTTAATGTTGGGGTTGCCCAAGACTTCATAATTGTCATTGCCGACGGGGAAAAGATTGATGAATCTTTCCGTAAGGCTGCCACTGCGCTGCGCGCGTCCGGTCCAGATTGCGAGTTGGTAGTGCGGCCCGAAACTGCGGCTGTAGCCCACACTGATGTTGTGGTTTAAATCTTCGGGATTGGCATCGCCATACAGCGTTTGAAAACGTTGTGAAGGCGCCTTAGCTTCACCTTTATTCAAATCCAGCCGTGCAGAAACCGTCAGCTTTGCCGAAGGAAGAAGTCGCTGATATTCTGCAAACCAGCCCACCTGACTGATTTCTGAATCCTGCCACGAAGTGCCGTCTTTGGCGGGCATACCCATCATCATGGGCATCACCATGCGCAGGTTTTCGGCCGCCTCATGACGGAAATCTAAACCTGTAAAAAGAATGTTGTCCTTCCAGCTTTTCTTTAATTCACCGCGACCGCCCAAAGTCAACGACCTCACATCGGAAATCATGCTGCGGTCCGGGCTGCCCATCGAATGATCAACCACCGAATAGTAGGAATTAAAATCAAACTGACTGAAAAAAGACTGCTGGAATTCCGCTAAATGTTTGAGTTGAAACATCCAGGCTTTGTCGTAGATAAGGTCCATCGTCAGCGCGGCAAACTCAACATTGCGGCCCTGATTGGTATTCACCTGCAGCGTGGTAAGGTGGTTTTCATTCCACCTGAAGTTTCCTTTTGTACCCAGGTTGTAGCGCAGAAACGCCGAGCGTACTTCGTCGCCATTGCCGTCTTTGTAGCGGTCGCCTTTTTGGTAAGAACCGAAAAGATTCCACACCAGTTTCTTCGAGGTAAGTTCGGTGAAGGCTTCGTTCCGAAAAACCGAACCGTTGCTTTCAAATCCCGTCGATATACGTCCGCCAAAGGCCGGCTCATCTGTAAAGTTGGGTTTCAGAGTAACAAAGTTTATCGTGCCGCCAAAGCTGTTGCCGTGGCGGAAATGGTAAGGACCTTTGAAGATTTCAGCTTCCTGCACCATGTTCATGTTTACGTGGCTTACAGGCGGATCCATACGGCTGGGGCACGCGTTCACGGCGTGTGCGGCACCATCGATCACAATGTTCAGCTGTTCATATTTGAAACCGCGCAACACCGGATCGGTGGCATAGCTGCCGGCTTTTTTGATGCCGGATATTTCGGGAATGGAGTTGAGAAATTTGCCTGCGTCGTGATTCAGCAGGTCTGTATTTGAGGTAGAGATGCGAGATTTGTTTTTGTCAGCCGCGCTGATCTTGACGATTTTTACGACTTCGATATTCCGGTAGCCGAGACTATCCTGAGTATGGGTCTGTGCCGTGGCAACAGACCACAACAGCAATGCGACAGACGCGGCACGAAGTTTCAGGCCTGTGTGGCCCGGATTATTTTTAGAGAACATAAATATTTAAAATTTAATTAATGACGTACACTGTCCACGATGTGGCAGTATTTTCTAAGATCAAAAAATTAAGTCTTAAATATTGGGAGGCGGATTGGGCACGCCAAGAAAAACGGCGTTCACGGCTGCAAGGGTGTGCGGAGTTATTGCTAAAGTTCCGGAAATAAATTCCTCCTGCGGCACCGCTACTTCAGCTTTAGCAAGTGGGTAGAAATCAAAAGTGAAATGATTAAAACTAATGCGGTCCGAATTTTTTTTTGCGTCTTTGGTGACCTGGCATTTGCCGTGGCATTCCATCTCTGGTCGGCTGCGGTTTTCGCAGACGGTCTCGTAATAATCTGCGTTCAGATTATAATCCAGCAGAAAAATCAGATTCTTTGTGCCGGAAAAAAACACCAGCGAAGAAAACAATATGGAGAACAGCAGTTTCACTGTGACAAAATTAAGGCAATTATCATCCCGGAAACGCTAAACTGTCATTTGTCATGATGACAATGGACATAAAAAAACTCCGCCCAGTGGCGGAGTTCAGCGTAAACCTATATTGTTACTTCTTTAATGTCAGGATATATTCAACCATCTTTTTGGCGTTTTCCGGACTCATACCGGTGTGTGGCGTCATCGGAATCTCACCCCAGTTTCCTTTACCACCTTCGATAATCTTAGTTGCCAGCATATCGATATCTGCCTCTGTATATTTATCAGCAACTTCCTGATAAGATGGGCCTACTATCCGCGCATCTACTTTATGACAGGTAAGACAGTCTGCCCCCTCAATAAGCGCCAAACCTTCATGTTTTCCGGCAGCTGCCGAATCTACCACTTCTACATTAGGTTCTTCGAGCATTACGTTGGTTTCTTTCCCGGTATCTACATTATCCTTCCCGCATGAAAAGGCCAACATTAAAATTCCAATTGCAAGATATTTATTCATAACTATTTTTATTTAATGCAAACTTATTTTATTTTACTAAAGGTAACAAGCAAATATGACGATAAATATCATACCAAACATATGATCTGAGTCATACGCGCTTGGGCATAAAACTTTCTACTTTTGAGGTATAAAAATAATTAAATTATGAAGTCATTAAAGACCGTTGCACTAGCAACATTCGCATTTGCCCTGTTTTCATGCGGAGGCGACCAGAAATCAGACTCAATCCCAACCGCCTCAGGCACAGACACTCCGGCAGCTTCTGAAGCGCCTGCTGCAGGTGCTGACGCCTCGGCTTACGATCCGAAGAGAGGATTGGGTCCACACGAAAATGTAGACGTAAGCAAATTTGATCCTGCCATGGCCGCGGCGGGTAAAAAGATTGCTGACGTGAAATGTACATCCTGTCACAAACCTACCGACGAGAAGCTTGTAGGTCCGGGCTGGAAGGGTGTTACCCAAAGACAGACACCGGAATGGATCATGAACTTTATCAGCAATCCAGATCCGATGATCGACGTGGATCCGGAACTTCAGAAGCAGCTTGAGCTGTGTCTTGTAAGAATGCCAAACCAAGGACTGGCAGACAGCGAGGCACGCGAAATTCTAGAGTACATGCGCGAAATTGACGGCGCGAAGTAATTCTCCGGTTACTTAAAAAAACAAAAATCAAATATATAATGAAAAGTCTTAAATTATTTGGACTGGCATCCGTAGTGGCCTTAAGTGCCATTACAGGATGCAAACCAAAAGGTACTGAAACTGCAGTAAGCGGTGACGCGGCTCAGAAAGTTTATGTAGCTCCCGGTAAATATGATGAGTTCTACAACTTTGTGAGCGGTGGCTTCAACGGGCAAGTCAATGTTTACGGTCTGCCGAGCGGACGCCTCCTGAAAGTACTGCCTGTATTCTCTCAAAACCCTGAAAATGGGTACGGATACAGCGAAGAAACAAAACCAATGCTGCAGACCTCACACGGCTTCATTCCGTGGGATGACCAGCACCACCTTTCGCTTTCGCAGACCAATGCCGAAGTGGACGGAAGATGGCTTTTTGCGAACGCGAACAACACGCCGCGCGTAGCCAGACTCGACCTTAAAACCTTCAAGACGGTAGAGATTCTTGAACTTCCGAATTCTGCGGGTAACCACTCTTCGCCTTTCCTTACAGAAAACACCGAGTTTGTGGTTGCAGGCACACGTTTCGCCGTACCAATGGATGATGTGAATGGTGATGTACCGATTGATACGTTTAAAGAAAATTTTAAAGGCGTACTTTCATTTATAGGAATTGACCAACAAACGGGTGATATGGATCTAACCTTCCAGATCGAAGCACCGGGTATCAACTTTGACCTGTCGCACGCCGGCAAAGGCAAATCCAAAGACTGGTTTTTCTTCTCTTGTTACAACTCCGAAAAAGCCAACACTTTGCTTGAAGTGAATGCATCTCAGAATGACAAAGACTTCATCATGGCAGTGAACTGGAGAAAAGCAGCTGAACTGGTGAAAGCAGGCAAAGGACGCAAAGTAGTGACCAACTACGCGCACAACAAATGGGATGAGAGCACGCACAGCGCGACCTCTACCATGAAAAAAGAAGTCACAGTACTATCTGTAGAAGACATGAAGGATGCAATGTTCATGATTCCTTGTCCTAAATCTCCACACGGCTGCGATGTAGACCCAACAGGTGAATATATCATCGGTTCCGGCAAACTGGCCGCACTGATCCCTGTTTTCAGTTTTGACAAAATCCAGAAAGCGATCGCGGATAAAGCATTTGCGGGAGAATATGACGGCGTACAGGTAATCAAATATGAAGCAGCACTTTACGGTGAGGTACAGAAACCAGGTTTAGGCCCGCTTCACACCGAATTTGACGGAAAAGGAAATGCGTATACATCCATGTTCGTTTCTTCTGAAGTCGTGAAATGGAACATTAAAGACCTGAAAGTATTAGACAGAACACCAACGTTCTATTCCGTAGGTCACTTAATGATTCCTGGCGGTGATTCGGGCAAACCATTCGGGAAATATCTGGTAGCATATAACAAAATCACCAAAGACCGCTACCTACCAACAGGTCCGGAGCTGGCACAGTCGGCACAACTCTATGACATCAGCGGTGACAAGATGCAGCTCCTGCTCGATTTCCCAACCTTTGGCGAGCCACATTACGCACAGGCACTGCCAGGAGAAATGATCTCGAAAAATCAGGTGAAATTCTTTAAAATAGCTGATAATAAACATCCATACGCTACCAAAGGTGAGGCTGAAAGTAAGGTCGTGCGCGAAGGTAATAAGGTACATGTCTACATGACCTCCATCCGTTCCCACTTTGCACCGGATAATATCGAAGGCATCCGCGTAGGTGACGAAGTTTATTTCCACGTAACCAACCTTGAACAGGATTGGGATGTACCGCACGGTTTCGCGATCTTAGGAAACGAGAATGCAGAACTTCTCATCATGCCGGGTGAAACCTGCACGCTGAAATGGATTCCGAAGAAAGCAGGAATGTTCCCGATGTACTGTACAGACTTCTGCAGCGCACTGCACCAGGAAATGCAGGGATACGTAAGGGTATCGCCGGCAGGTAGCAACACTCCGCTTATATACTCACTGAACAACAAAAAAGACAACGCACAAAGCCCTGTAAAATCAGGAGAAACTAAATAACAGTTTAGTAACAAAGGGCAGAGTTTTCTGCCCTTCTTTAATTTAACCGACATGAAAAATACTGGCTTATCTAAGTTTACACGCATTCTGTTAGCCGTATGTGGAATCGCGCTGGTTATTTCAATATTTGTTCCGCTGTGGTCTATCTATCTGGAGGCGCCGCAGTACCCTGAGGGACTTTCGATGTTTCTCTGGGCAAATAAGATCACCGGCGAATATGAGATCATCAACGGGCTAAATCATTATATCGGTATGAAGACCATTCACCCGGAAGATTTTTGGGAATTTAAGGTTTTACCTTATGCGTTAGGTTTTTTCGCGCTGCTGTGCTTTTTGGCCGCAATGCTGAACCGAAAAATCTGGCTCTACATCACCGCGGTGGTTTTTATGATTTTTGGTGTGGCATTTATGGTTGATTTCTGGCTTTGGGAATATGATTATGGTCATAACCTGGATCCGAATGCGGCCATCGTAGTGCCCGGCATGTCATATCAGCCACCATTAATCGGCTTCAAGCAACTTCTCAATTTCGGTGCGTACTCTTACCCCAATATCGGTGGCGGAATCATGTTTGGCGTTGCCGTTATTTTGGCTACCTTAGCTGTAATTGAATACAGAAAACCCGACACAGAGCCTGTTTCAGCATAGAAATATTTAATTTAACTCAAAAAAATACAGAATGAAACTTCTAAAACTTGTAATTCCCGCGTTTGCAGTGATCGCTATGCTATCCTGCCAAAAGAGTGGCCCCAAAGACATTGCGCTGGGCAAAGACCAATGCGATAACTGCCGGATGACCATCAGCGAACTTGGCTATGCCACGGAACTCATTACTGAAAAAGGGCGTGCATATAAGTTCGACGACATCATGTGCATGAACATGTATAAAAATTCAAACCCCGACAAAGCCAAAAACGCAAAGCTTTTTGTGATCGATTATCCTACAGGTAAATTCCTTGAAAAAGCAAAAGCAACGCTCATCAAAGGTGGCAGCATAAAATCTCCGATGGGCGGCAACACACAGGCTTACCAAAACCGTGCAGCCGCAGAAAAAGCCGCCGCAGCAACGGGCGCAAGTCTAACGAAATAGCAGATCATGATCAGACTTTTGTTATTGTTGATGCCGCTTTTTTTGTTTCCGAACGTGCTGAGAGTGGGCAAAAACGAACAATTTAAAACAATAAAAGAAGCTGTCGCCGCCTCGAAAAGTGGCGACAGCATTTTAGTAGAGCGCGGGCATTATAGGGAAGGCAACATCAGTATCACCAAGCCGCTTACGCTGATCGGGATCGGCCGGCCTGTCTTGGATGGTGAAATGAAATATGAGATCATCTCGATGCGCGCGAGCCACATCCATATCAGCGGTTTCAAAATTATAAATTCCGGCGAAGACGAAATAAAAAACATCGGCGCAGTGCGTCTCTACAACAGCGAATACTCCAGCATCACCAACAATATTTTCGAAAACAATTACTTTGGGATCTACATACAGCGCGGCTACCGCTGCCTCATCGCGAATAATAAAATTATTACCTTAAGATCGAAATCACAGGAAGGCGTAGGCGATGGCATCCACGGCTGGGTAAGTGACGAACTTTGGATCAAGAACAACTATATCGAAGGTCATAAGGACGGCATTTATCTCGAAAAAGTAATAAACTCCTACATCTACCGCAACTACTCGACGAAAAACCTGCGTTACGGCCTGCATTTCATGAACTCCAACGATGATGTGTACGTTAACAATGTATTCGATAACAACAATGCCGGCGTGGCCGTGATGTACAGTAATAATGTGGGAATGGTAGGCAACAGCTTCATCAATAACTGGGGCGACGCGAATTATGGACTTCTGCTGAAAGACATCAGCTTCAGTAAGATAAAACACAACCGCTTTGCGAATAACACCATCGCCATCTTTATGGATGGCGCCACAAAAATCGATTTTCTACGAAACGTCATCGAAGACAATGGCTGGGCGATGAAAATCAACTCAAACTGTATGGAGAATAAGGTCATCAACAATAATTTCATCAATAATACCTTCGATGTAAGTACGAGCGGAACGATGGCCATGAACGATTTTAAACGGAACTACTGGGACAAATATGAAGGCTATGATCTGGACAAAGATAAAATAGGCGACATCCCCTTCCATCCATTGAGCCTCTACGCCGTATTGGTGGAAAACAATCCATCGATCATGCTTTTGTTCCGTACTTTCTTCGTGGATTTACTCGACCGTACGGAGAAAATTCTTCCGAGCCTGACGCCAGAAAACTTTGTGGATGCCGAACC
>JAEZYN010000115.1 GCA_023419095.1 Bacteroidota bacterium
AGCGTAGCGTTTGAAAAGCACTTTTCATAATTCTTTGCGGGAACACAGCCCTTTTTTATTTGCTTAAATTTGTAGCAGACCAATACGTTTGGCTTCTGCACCGCTCATTTTTTAAATAACTTGATGAAACATATTATACTTTCACTGCTGGCGGCTGTGCTGCTCAGTATCTCCTGGCCCACCTACGGACTGCCGTTTTTTATCTTTTTTGCGCTGGTTCCGCTGCTCATTATGGAGCATGACATCACGAAGTTCTCCAAACTAAAGAATAAAAGCTGGACGGTCTTTGGGCTGGCTTATCTGGCTTTCATGATCTGGAACATCGTGACCACCGGCTGGCTTTACGGCTCGAAAAACCCGGATGGCACGCATTCTATTGCCGCGGTGGTGCTGCCTGTAGTTTTCAATTCCCTTTTCTATGCATTGGTTTTTCAGCTTTATCACTGGTATAAAAAGGTACAGGGCACCTATTTTGGGCTGGCTTTCTTCGTAGCCATCTGGATGTGCTGGGAGAAATTCCATCTGAGCTGGGAACTTACGTGGCCCTGGCTGAATCTCGGGAACGTATTTTCAGAGTATCCGATGCTGATACAGTGGTACGATACCCTCGGCGCCACAGGCGGAAGTTTCTGGATTCTTCTTGTAAACGTCTATATTTTCTATACAATCCGGATTTGGGAAGCCGCGCGAAAACGCAGGTCTTTGATCATAAACACCGTGGTAATCCTTGCAGGAATTGCTTTACCAATGTTGATTTCTGTAATTAAATATCAGAATTTTGACCTGAAACCTACCGGAAGCGTCAATGTCTTAATGCTGCAGCCCGAGCTGGATCCGTACACAGAAAAGTATTCAAAGGACAGCCTCACCATACTCAATGACCTGCTGACATTAGCTGAGCAGAACTCGAAAGGCCAGATAGATTATTACATCGGGCCGGAAACTTCGCTGCCCGGTTTCGGCTCTATCTCGGAAACAGGCTTTGAACAGAGCATGCTGCTTACTTCCATCAAAGAGTTTCTCAAAAGACATCCGAAATCTGTCTTTGCCACCGGCATCTCTTCGCACAGGTTTTACCGGGACGACAGTCAGAAGTCTTCCACGGCGTATCAAACCTCATCGGGTGCGTTTGTTGACAGCTACAATTCAGCGGTACAGATTATTCCGAACCAAAGGGTAGAAGTTTATCACAAAGGCAAGCTGGTTCCGGGCGTTGAGATCTTTCCTTACATCAACGTGCTGAAACCGGTCTTAGGCGATGCAATGATTGACCTCGGCGGTACGGTAGCGTCCCTCGGGGTGGATGATGAACGCAAAGTCTTTACGAATCCGTACAACGCGGGCAAACTCGCACCGATCATTTGCTATGAAAGCATCTACGGGGAATTCGTTACTGAGTATGTTAATAATGGAGCGAACTTTCTCGCCATCATGACGAACGACTCGTGGTGGGGCGTTACACAGGGTCACCAGCAGCTTTTGTCCTATGCAAGACTTCGGGCGATAGAGACGAGAAGGGAGATTGCTCGTTCCGCCAACAGTGGGATCTCCGCGCACATTGATGCGCGAGGGAACATCATGGCAGACACGCTTTACGGCGACAAAACCACACTCTATGCAAAAGTGAATCTGTATGACCATACCACATTTTACACCCGCGCCGGCGACCTGATTTCAAGGATGATGGTGTTTGTGCTCGGCTTTTTGGTATTTTATACTTTGATCAAGAAGTTCCAGAACCGCCAGAAAAAGTAGCCGATAGGTTTAAATCTTTGAACTATTTCGTCTTGCTTTCTTTCACGAAAGTATAGTGATTGAGCAGAACACGGATTTCATTAAACTCAAAATCCTTTGGTAGCACCTGTTTCCACGCACTTAAGGTTTCGTGGGTGTCATCTTTTTTGAATTCCTTTTCGAATGTTTTGATCTTGTCTTTGTCGAAAATCCGCTTCAGGTCTAGCAAACCTCTTTCCGCGAACTTCGCCAGATGTCCATAAATGGTTTCCGGCACCAGTCCGCGTTCGCGCGCGATTTCGGGTATCGATTTACCTTCTTCAAAAAGCTGAAACGTAAGGATATGCGACGGAATTTTCGCAATCTTAGTCGTTATGATTTCCTCATTTTTAGAATCAAACAGTGGCTTTTCCAGCAGATGCACTTTCTTGAGGTCGTTCAGGTAATCTTCGAGGTCATCAAGCAAAACCCGAAAATCTTCGTTGTACTGTTTCAGGCCTTTTACGCCTTTGGTTTCGGCATAGAATTCTTTGAGCGGCGAGAATATCTTTGAATTGACATTGGTGAAAAAAAAGTTTACCGCACCTTTAGCTTTTGTTTCTATTTCGTCCCAGGTCGTTTTTCCCTCGATGAAGCTATGCGTCATCTGCTGGATGACACGGCGGAATTTCTCGAAAACTTTGCGGTAATTTTCCGCTTCAGGTCTCAGCGTCTGATGCAGAAAAACCACTTTATCCTTATCCGTGAGTTTTGCCTGTTTCGCGTTCTGAAACCAGACGTCAACCGTAGGTGCGATCCACGAACATTCGAGTTTGCTGATGATTTTCTGAATGCTGTAATCGTACTTTTCGGCATTCAGTATTTCCTCGATCTTCGAATTTGCATGGGTTTCATCCTGAAATTTCGAAACCCTGCGGTCTGAATAAATGACTTCAGGCGTGATTTTAGACTTTAAAACAATTCCTTCCAAAGTACGGCAACGCGAAAGCGCCACATAAACCTGACCTGACGCGAAAGATTTTCCGGCATCGATGATCAGCCTGTCAAAAGTAAGTCCCTGAGATTTGTGAATGGTGACCGCCCACGCCAGGCGTACCGGAAACTGCGAAAAACTGCCCAGAACTTCTTCCTTCACGCTTTTGTCTTCACCCAGCGAGTATCTTTTCTGGTCCCAATTCTCTTTTTTAAGTTTAAATATCTCATCATCACCATCGATGATCACCGAGATTTCCTTTTCGGAAAGACCGACAACTTCAGCCAGTTTCCCATTGAAATAGCGTCGCTCACCACTTGCGTCATTCCGGATGAACATAATTTGTGCCCCTACTTTGAGTTCAAGAACCTCATCATTGGGATACTGATTTTCATTAAAGTCACCAATGATCTCCGCTTTATAAAAATGCGCTTTCCCCGGAAGTGCAGCCAGTTTCTTGTGGTTGATCTCATCAGCCATCCGGTTGTGCGAGGTCAGATAGACGTAGGCTTCATCTTTCGGCTCAAAGTCTGGAATATATCGGGCGTTGAGCGTTTCGAAATCGATATCACGGATCTCACCGTCACGGATTTCATTCAGGATCTCCAAAAATTTCTCATCCTTCTGGCGATAAACCGTCGTCAGTTCGAGTGTAATCAGCGGCAGTTCCTTCAGCGCGTAACTGTCGAAAAAGAAGGGCGAATTATAATATTGTTTCAGGATATGTTCATCTCGCACCACGGGCGGCAGCTGGTAGAGATCGCCGATGAAAAGCATCTGCACACCACCAAACTTCTGCTGGTTGCGACGCACGTGCCGCAGCGAGAAATCCATCATATCAAGAACATCCGCACGGAGCATCGAAACCTCATCGATGATGATGATTTCTATTTCGCGCAGCAGTTTCAGCTTGTCTTTCCGGTAGCGGAAATGATGCATCAGATCGGCAATGTTGTTTGCAGTATCTGTATATATGCGTTCTGTAGTAGGTAAAAATGTGCGTAACGGCAGCCCAAACATCGAGTGTATGGTCACTCCGCCGGCATTGATCGCTGCGATTCCGGTGGGTGCTACCACGATGAATTTTTTTCGGGTTTTAGCCACAAACTGGTTCAGGAAAGTGGTTTTTCCTGTGCCCGCCTTCCCCGTGAGGAAGATACTGCGGTGGGTGTGTTCGGCTAAACTAAACAGCGATTCGTTCATCGGTCAAATTTAAGGAAAATAGCCGCAAAAGCTGATTGAAGACTGAATTTTTGACGGGCTATGAAATATTTAAAAATAATCTTAGTACCCTAATTTTAGGAAAAGGTAATATTTTTGCAGGGTTTGGTTTAAAAATATCATCATGACGAAGACTGCCATCTTAATTTTAGCTTCCGCACTTACTTTTACCGCCTGCAAATCGAGGCAAAATGCAGACACTGCAAACCTGCCGAAGGACATTTCGCTGAAACCGGACAATAATCTGATTCAGCAGCAGGACCGTGAAGAACTGAGTTTGATGCTCAAAGAAATTGAAACACTCGCCAGTTCGAAAACCTGCAGCGACGCGTCTGAATGGAAATTTGCAGCGATCGGTGCTAAACCCTGCGGTGGTCCGAGTTCGTATATTGCGTATCCGCTCGCACTGGAAACGGAAATCTTAGAAAAGATCAATCGGTTTACACAGAAGCAATCGACATTTAACACGAAATATCAGCTGATGTCTGACTGCCGGATGGTGATGCCGCCCGCCGGAATAAAATGTGTTGACGGAAAGGCGGTGCTGATCAGTGAAGTTGCCGAAGTGCAGTAATTAATCTTTGTACCAGCCGGAATATTTGACATAGTTGTTGGCGATTCTGTTGACCTCACCTTCTAGGAGTTCCGCGGAGATATCTTTGATTTTTCTCGCCGGAATTCCGCCCCAAACTTCTCCGGATTTGATGTGCGTTCCCTGTGTTACAACCGAACCTGCACCTACAATCGAATTGCTTTCAACGGTGCAATCGTCCATTACGATGGCGCCCATGCCAATCAATACATTGTCTTTAATGGTGCAGCCATGCACAATTGCATTATGACCTATTGACACATTGTTACCAATAACCAACGGATATTTTTCAAAAGTGCAGTGCAGCATCGCGTTGTCCTGTACATTCACTTTGTTTCCGAGCGTAATGTAGTGCACATCGCCGCGGATTACCGCATTGTACCAGACGCTGCAGTCGCGGCCCATCGTCACATCACCAATCACAGTGGCGGTTTCGGCCAGAAAAGTTCCTTCGCCAATTTGCGGGGTTTTACCTAAAAGTGTCTTAATGATTGCCATACCTCGTCTGTTTTAATGATGGTTTTTGGGGATAATGTCTATTTATAAAATCAACATTCAAAAGCTGACTGCCAATTTTGTAATCCGTATTTTTGCAGTTCAAATTTACTGAATAATATGAGACCTATCCTTATAGAACCTACCGAAAACCCGAAAGTACTGAAATTCGTGGCGGATTATACGCTGCTGCCCGGTTCCGTGGAGCTTGACCGCGATTCTGACATTTCAGAAATCCCTTTGGCTCAGGAACTTTTTAAATATCCTTTCGTCGACCGTATTTTCATTACCGCCAACTTCATTGCCGTGGCAAAACTGGACGGCGTGGAATGGGAACATGTGGCAGAAAGTCTTAAAAATATTCTGCAGGAGACGCTGCATGCCAATCCAAGGGTTTACCGTCAAAAAACGACTGAAACCTATCAGGTTTTCAGCGAAATGACGCCGAACCCGATGGTCATGAAATTTATATCCAGCCGGAAACTGATCGATGGATTTGTGGAAGTGAAATCGCGCGAAGAATCTGCGGAAGTACCGTTAGCGGCGACCCTTTTTAATAAATTCAGTTTTGTAAAAGAAGTTTTCATTTCAGAAAATTTCGTGACGCTGACAAAAAATGTGTCTGTGGAATGGCATGAAGTGATGATTGAAGTTCGTGATTTCATCGCTGATTATTTGCAGGAAGGCGGTAAGATCTCGAACATTGCCGCACAAAAACACGAGAAACCTGCCGAAAATATCATTAACCGCGAATACACCGAAACCGAACAGAAAATTTCGGATATTCTTGACGAATACGTGGCGCCGGCGGTGGCGGGTGACGGCGGCAAAATTTCACTTATCGAGTACGATGAAACCTCAAAAACTGCGAAAATGTTACTGCAGGGCGCATGTTCAGGCTGTCCGAGCTCTACTGCGACGCTGAAAGGCGGCATCGAAAATCTGCTGAAGCAGTTTGTGCCGGAACTGGTAGAAAACGTGGAAGCGGTGAACGGATAAATATAGCAGCAGTTGGTCTGAACATGTGCCGTGTGCGTATTGCACAGCCAATTACTTATTAAAAAAAATATGAAAGGAATTTTATTAGTCAATCTCGGTTCGCCGAAATCTACACGTGTTGAAGATGTGAAGGAGTATCTGGACGAGTTCTTGATGGACGAAAAAGTGATCGATTACCGGTGGTTTTTCCGTTCGCTGCTTGTTCAGGGCATTATTTTGAGAACGCGTCCGGCGAAATCTGCAGAAGCTTATAAAACCGTCTGGACCGACGAAGGCTCTCCGCTGATTGTCATCACCAAGCAAATTCAGCAAAAACTGCAAAAGCTGGTTGACATTCCGGTAGAAATCGGGATGCGCTATGCAGAACCGAGTATTGAAACGGGAATCCGGAATCTTACTGAAAAAGGCGTGACGGAGATCGTATTGTTTCCGCTTTACCCGCAGTACGCAATGAGCACGACTGAAACTGTGGTGGATAAAGCTGAAGAGGTGCGTAAAAAACATTTCCCAAACGTCAGAATCAGCTACGTACAGCCGTTCTATGACCGGGACATCTATATCGACTGTCTGGCCGAAAGCATCCGCGAAAAATTGCCGGAAAATTACGATGCACTGCAATTCTCCTATCACGGTGTGCCGGAACGTCACATTTACAAAACAGACCCGACCAACACCTGCAACCTGAACGATTGCTGCTCCAGAGCCGACAACCCAAGCCATCAGTTCTGCTACCGGCATCAGTGTTACAAAACCACCGAGCTTGTCATTGAAAAGCTGAATATCCCGCGGGAAAAGACGGTTGTTTCTTTTCAGTCGCGGCTTGGAAAGGATAAATGGATGGAACCTTACACTGATGAGACGCTGGAAGCTTTACCGAAAAAAGGTGTGAAAAATCTGGCAATTGTGTGTCCTGCTTTTGTGTCTGACTGCCTGGAAACGCTTGAAGAAATCTCGGTGGAAGGCCGTGATGAGTTCCTGCATGCGGGCGGTGAAAACTTTCATTACATCCCGTGTCTTAATGATGAAGACCGCTGGATTGAAGTGGTAAAAACGCTTTGCGAAGAAAAATTGAACGATTTTTATTTTGTTTAAATAAACCTTCTTCCGGTGCCGGGTGCCTAGCCCCGATAGAAGCGGCATCCTTCGCGTGCGCGCCAGCGCAAGCGAAGATACAGCGGATAGCGGGAAAAAGCTCCTAAAAAAATCACCTCACAGGTGTCCGGAACTCGCCGTAACCCAGCAATCCATCGTAGTTGCTGCCAAACGGTTTATAGTAAAGATAGGCCTGATACAGGTTTTCGGTTTGCCAGAAATTTCCGTTGATCTCACCAAAATTCAGGCTGCCGTCCGCATTTTTTGTAGCCAGTATGTAATTGTAAAAACCTTGCTTCAGATAAATCTTCGCGAGGTATTTTTTTGCATTTTCGTCGTAAAACATCTGGTTTTCGGGTGAGGCCTGAAAATCATTGAAAGCGCCCATTACATAAATTTCCTTGTCGGTTTTGTGGGAATCGAGCGCGAAATGAACCCAGGAATAATCGGCTTCACGATCAGGGTCACGCTCAAGGCCCAGATCGTTCCGGCGAAAATAAAACGCGCCGTTCACGTCCGGCTGAAACTGGTAGTTGCCCGGAAAAGCCCAGACAGGATGAAGGTAGGTATAGTTTAGATTCTCAATCGTTTCAGCGCCGGCAACCATATCGAAGGCGTAACTCATATTCTTGTTATCGAAATAATAGAACTCGTTATTTCCCGGGAAAGCCAGATCCATCTGCTGAAAAAGCAACCTGTTGCCTAAGGTTGAACTCGGGCGAAGACCGTAAAGCGCAACGTTCCAGTTGTTGTTCTGCACTACATTCAGGCTGACAGAAGTGGTATTCTGCATCAGCGCAGAACTGTTGCCGAGGGCCTGCACTTCCACGCGCTGGTTGATGCTGGGACGTCGGGCGTCGGTCGTCCGGCTTACGTTCACACCTACGATGGCGCCATCTTCAATCATCGAAAACCGCTTGGTGAAGAGCGGTTTTCCGGGAGAATCCTTGTACACAATCAGTTCAAAATTACCCGAAATCTTTGGCTGGATCTTATCATTCGGAAACGTCAGCGTATAGTGAGTATACTGTTGAAGCGTGTTGAATGAATATTTAAAATCGTCAATCATTCCGTTTAAACTCCCGGTGGCAAATTCAGTAAAGAAAAGTCCGTCTTCGTTCCAGTTGCGGTCCAGATGCCGGATTGTATAGCGGTAAATATTGCTCGAATTTGAAAGATCGTCGAAACGCAAAATCAAAATTTCATTAAAACCTATGACCGGCGTCTCATCGTTGGTCTGCGGATTAAAAAGCTGGACACTGCGGATTTCCTGCGCGGAAATGGTGACGTTGAATATTAAAAAGAGTAAAAATTTCAGTTTCATAAGTCCAAAGATAACGGAATATCACGCAGTTTGTTGTAAGCGCAAACACGTTTCATTCTTAAAAGCTGTATTTTTGAATGACAATTAAAATTAGCAAAAATGCTGCAATAAAATCTTTTGCGTTCAATCCGTTTTCAGAGAACACTTATGTTTTGTTTAATGACAAGGGCAACGCTTTTCTGGTAGATCCGGGAAATTTCAGCGATTCTGAAACAGATCTGGTCGGAAAATTCATCACCGAAAACAATCTTAAAATTCAGAATATTCTGCTCACGCACGCGCATATCGACCACGTTTTAGGATTGCAATGGGCATTTGATAAATTTCAGGTTCCGGTTTTGATGCACGAACTGGATTTTGAAGTCCTGCAACGGAATCCGCTGAGCGCGCAACAGTTTGGTTTTTTCTTTAAACCTTTTGAAGGCGAAATAAAATACATTAAAGAAAATGACGAGCTGATTCTCGATGACGACACACTCGTCGTACTGCATGTTCCAGGGCACTCACCCGGGAGTGTGGCATTTTATTCTAACGCGCAGAAATTCGCGGTTTCCGGTGACGTACTTTTTGAGGGAAGCATCGGCCGCACCGACCTTTACAAAGGTGATCACTTACAACTGCTGAACAGCATCCGAACAAAACTTTTCACGCTGGATGACGACACGAAAATCTTCAATGGCCACGGGAATCCCACGACGATTGGTTTTGAGAAACAATATAATCCGTTTTTAAGATAAGAGCCAGAGAAAAAGTAAAAAGAGCAAAGTGGCGGGAAGGAATTTCCATACTTTGCTCTTTTTCCTTGGCTCTTTATATGCCTACTTCCACGTAATCCCGCAACCGATACTCGGACGCTGAATCTCTTCCTGTGGCGCGCCGGCGAGCAGGTTTTCAAAGGCGATGATCAGATCTTCGCCCGTAATTTCTTTGTTGTTGCCCGGACGTGAATCGTCCATCTGGCCGCGGTAGATCAGGTCCAGCTTTTCATCAAAAAAGTAAAAATCTGGCGTACAGGCAGCGTTGTAAGCTTTTGCTACAGCCTGGCTTTCATCGAACAGGTATGGGAAATCGAACTTTTTGTCTAGCTGAAATTCAATCATTCTTTCAGGTGAATCGTCCGGATATTTTTCGACGTCATTGGCGTTGATCGCGATAAACTCGATGCCTTTATCCTGATAATCTTCGTACAGTTCAGCCAGTTTGTCGATGACGTGAAGCACGAACGGACAGTGGTTACACATGAAAATCACCAGTGTTCCTTTTTCTCCTTTCAATTCTTCAAGCGACTGAATTTCGTTGCTGTGCGAGGGATTCGGGAGTTCAAAAAAAGGCGCTTTTGTGCCGAGCGCGAGCATATTTGAAGGTGTCTGTGCCATTTTATTTAAATGTTTAAATTCTTTAACAAAGATAATGATTCTGCCACGGCTTTGCGGTAATCAACCCAATGTATGTTGGTTTCCTTACGGTACCACGTCAGCTGCCGTTTGGCAAAGCGCCGCGAATTCTTCTTGATTTCTTCCACCGCGGTTTCAAAATCCCAGGTTCCGTCGAAAAATTTAAAAAATTCGGTGTAGCCTACTGTGTGCAGCGCGACAAGGTCGCGGTATGGAATCAGATTCCGCACTTCATCTTCAAGACCCTGCTGCAACATAAGATCAACGCGCTGATTAATACGTTCGTAAATAATTTCCCGCGGTGCTGAAATTCCGATTCTGGTCACATTAAACGGCCGTTTTTGCACTTGCGCAGCGATATTTTCTGTGTAGGTTTTCCCTGTCTGCCAAATGACATCAATGGCGCGGAAAAGCCGGCGCGGATTGTTTCGGTCAACGATTTGAAAATAGTCCGGATCGAGCTTTTGAAGGATTTCCTGCAGTTTTTCAATGCCTGCTTCCGCAAAAATAATTTCAAGTTTCTGTTGGTTTACAGGATCAGCTTCGGGTAAATCGTTCAGACCTTCTATGACCGCTTTTTCGTACATCATGCTTCCTCCGACCAGAATAACGACGTCATTACATTCAAATAATTCTTCAATTTTCGCAAGTGCCTCTTTTTCAAACTGCCCTACCGAATAGTAATCCTGCACAGAAAGATTCCCGATAAAATGATGCGGAACCTCCGCCAGCTCAGACTCAGTGGGACGTGCGGTACCAATTCTCATTTCACTGAAAAACTGACGCGAGTCACACGACACGATTTCGGTTTTGTAAAACTTTGCGAGTTCTATCGCAAGCGCAGTTTTTCCGATTCCTGTGGTACCGACGATGGAGATTAGGTTTTTCACGGTGCAAATTTCACCAAAAATTTTCAGATTTAATTGTGTGAACCAGCAGGAAGATTTTAAAAATAAAAACGCGCCCGATAAACCAGGCGCAATTTGTTACAATTATAATATAGATTTAATTGATAATCTCAGCATCGGATATTTTGTTCCCCATTCTGCTCTCTGTTTCCCAGGCAACGAATTTTTCCGCTTCCCTGATCAGCATCGGGATCGCAAAGGCCAGAAGCGCAAGATCATCCATCACACCGATAATCGGAATCCAATCAGGTAAAACATCGATTGGTGAAATAAGGTAAACCAGTACAATACCTGGTAAGATGACGTTTTTATAACTGGGTTTGTAGCCGTTTTTGGACATGGCAGATTTCACCATGCGGATAATGACGGGAATTTTGGCGATGAAGCCTTTGTGTCGGAAGGCTTCTTTTGCTAAAGCAATTTTTGAAAGTTTCATTCGTTCGTGTTATATTTTAAACCGCAAATTAATCGCAACTTCTATACCGCATTTTACTAAATTATGTTAAATTACTTCGTAAAACTGTTGATGAAATCGTGTACAGATTTACTGTTCCAGTCTTTGGACGCATCTTCTTTAAGCAGGATTCTGCCATTTTTGTCGAGTAAAAATGTGGTGGGAAACGCTTTCGGCAAAATATTCTTTGAAACCGGACTTTGGGCGATGTAAACCGGCGCTGTATAACCTTTGTCTTTCATGAATTTCATCACATCCTCTTCCTTATCCTGCATCGCGATCAGCACAAAATCTACATCGTTCTTCCGCGACTGATAAAGCTTCTCAATCGTCGGCCACTCTTCACGGCACGGCGGACACCACGTTCCCCAAAAATTCAGAAATACAAGTTTGTCTCCTTTTAGGTTTTTCAGATTGGTACTTGGCACATTAAGGCCTTTAAGCTGTACATCGTAATCTTCATCGGACAGCGTCACTGCGTTTTCAATGGCAGCCACGGGAAAAAACAGGTCTTTGATTTTCAGTTTTACCGAGGGGAAAAGATAAAGCACGGCCACAAAAGCCAGCGCGATGATGTAGAAAATATTCTTTCTTAAAAATGTCATTTAAACAAGTTTTAAAATTTCATTAATGGCGTCCTGACCGCGGTTTTTTGCATAATAAACCTGCAAGTCATTGTAAAATTCTTCCCTCGGATACGCTACTTCATCAGCTTTAAATTTTTCAAGCAACTCATTGCCGTATTGCGGTCTCGGACCCCATGAATCCTTTACTTCCAGATATTCATCGAGCACAAGTACTTTGGGAATAGACTGTGTTCCGTTCGTTAAGAACTGATTGATCAACTCTGTATCGGAGTCACGCAAAAAAATGCGGACTTCAACACCTGCTGCTTCGAAAAATTGCGCGACAGCAGGCACAGTTGCGCTGGCATCGCCACACCACGGCTCGGATATAATTAAAATTTTGCCTTTGAAGTTTCTAGATTTTAAATCTTCAAGCAGATTTTCATCGGGCTTGAAAGTTTTCATCGTACGCTCCATGCGATGCAAACCGAGTTCGTAATACTGGAAATAAAGATCAGTGCTCGGGGTTTCTTCCACGCGGCGTTGGGCAACATCCATATATTCTTCAAATGAAAGTGCGGTTTGCCAGTATTTTTGAATACTGAAAGTAGTATCAGACATAATTTTTTTGCGTTAAAATATTTTTTTTTAAAGTCTTCTGAGTTTATTTATCAAATACAAATCGGCGAGCACAAATGCTGCGAGATTTTCCACGATCGGCACTGCGCGTGGCAAAACACAGGCGTCATGACGTCCTTTGCCTTCAACAACAACAGGCTCTCCATCACGGTTCACACTTTCCTGCGGTCTCAATACCGTAGCAACAGGCTTGAATGCTACACGGAAATAAACATCCATTCCGTTTGAAATACCACCCTGAATTCCCCCGGAAAGATTTGTTTTGGTTGAAAAGTCTTCGTTAAAAAGGTCATTGTGTTCCTTGCCAGTCATTTTCGCGCCACAGAATCCGCTGCCATATTCAAAGCCTTTGGCTGCATTAATGTTTATCATCGCCTTTGCGAGTTCAGCCTGAAGTTTGCCGAAAACCGGCTCACCAATTCCTGCGGGTAAATTCCTGATCACACACATGATGGTTCCGCCAATCGTATTGCCTTCCTTTTTAATCTCCTTGATTTTGGCAATCATTTTCGCCGCCGTCTCGGGATCCGGACAGCGCACATCACTGTCGTCAGTTTTATGTAAATCAAGTTCCTGATAAGGTTTTTCGCAGAAAATTTCACCCACTGAGGAGACATAGGCCTGTATTTCGACCTCTGCAGGCAAGAGTTGTCGTGCGAGTGCGCCTGCTGCCACCCAGTTCACAGTTTCGCGCGCCGAAGATTTTCCGCCGCCACGATAATCGCGAATCCCAAATTTCCGGTCGTAAGTGAAATCTGCATGACTGGGTCTGTAAGCATCGGCGATATGACTGTAGTCCTGCGATTTTTGATTTTCGTTTTTAATAATGAAACCAATAGGCGTACCCGTACTTTTGCCTTCAAAAATACCCGACTGAAAAACAACGGTGTCACTCTCCTTACGTTGCGTTACAATTGTCGACTGACCAGGTTTCCGTCTGTCAAGCTGGTGTTGAACCTTGTGAAAATCCACTTCAAGTCCAGCGGGGAAGTTGTTGATAATGCCGCCATAAGACAGCCCATGGCTTTCGCCAAACGTAGACAGCGTGAGAAAATTTCCTAAAGTGAACATATGACAAAGTTAAGGATTTTGAAGCGGGAAACAATGTTGCTACACACCGTGGAAACATTTTAAATCCGTTAATTACTACATTTAAATTCCACGTCTAATTTCCATATTTTTCGAGGTGCATATCGCGGATTATTTTTTCCAGTTTTATCCGGTCGCGCGGTGACAGTTTTTTCCATACAAAACCATCTTTCAGCGTTTTACCTTTCAGCTGCGGAAAAATTCCAGTTTCATAATATTTCCGAAAGAGATAGGGTGTGATGGCCGGCAAGGGCGTATCGAAACTGTAATAATAAGCCTCAACAATATTAAAAGAGAGATTCCCGATCTGATGTGTCCGGTATTTTTCGAGTTTAAAAACAGCCGGCATAATCATTTGTTTTGAGGAAAAACCGGTCATGAAACTTCCGATACGAAAATTGGGCAACGACTTCTGTACAAACTGTGGAAATGAAATCATGACCAATAATGCAAGGGATAACGTGATATTTAGAATAGCGAATGTTGATTTCTTTAATTTTTTATAAAAAAGCACCGCTGCCAACACGAAAAAAACATCAAGAAAGAACCGATACTGTGCTGAAAAAACGAGTACAAGAACCGTTTTAGCGATTAAAGCCAGCAACAACAGCCACCAAATCTTTTGCTTTTTTAAGAAGCAAAATACCAGAAATGTAAGCAGACTTAAAATCAAAAACAAGTTGATCAATCCTTTCGGAAACGGTAATGTAAACCATGCGTTTACCCATTGCAGCCGACTGAAATTTTTAATTTCCGCCACGGTGTAGTGCATGTCAAAAGTTTTGCGCGTTGCGACGTCAGAAGAAATCTGCAGGATGTCTGCGTGCGGTTTCCAGCCCAATCCAAAATCGACAACCTGTACAGGGAAAACAGGGAAACCGAACGTCCAGCAGTTTTTAAATATAAACAACACACCGACGAGCGCGCCACCAATCATATAGGGAAAAATATTTTTTCCGGTTGAAATAATATAAAAAAATGAAAAAAGCGGCAACCAGATCAAGGTAGGTTTTATCGCAAACGCAAAAACCGAGAAAGCGAACAGCCAACCGTAACTTTTGTTTTTATTTAAAATTTCCTGCAATACGACGAGAGAAAATACAATGGCGGGCAGATCTGGTGACGGAGCCTGAACAAAAAGATAAAAAACGGGGAAGAGAAGCAAGTGTGACCAGGCTTTCTTTTCAAAGATATAAATGCCGTACACCGCAAGCATCACGGCATTCAGACGCATGAAGGAATCGCTGAAATGCGAAAATCCAGCCTGCAGAATATGCCAGAACGACATTTGGCCGAGAACCAAATCCAAATTTGAGATTCCCTGGACAAGTCCAACCTCAGAAATCCACTTGATGCTGGGGACATAATACCCGAAATGATCCAAAATAAAGGGATAGCCACTGCCAAAGAAAAGTACAGATACAAGCAAAGAGTAGAACTCCGGCTTTTTTCTGCGATAGAAATCCTTGAAAGCGATGTAAGATTTAAAATAGAAAAAGGAGAAGAACCCCACCGCAACAGCAGCTATCTCCACCCAAACAGTCAGTGGGAAAAAGAAGGCTATCACCGAAAAGGTAACCGTCACGCCAAGAATGCCGGTGAAAATTTGCCCGGCGAGACCTTCAATCGCTGTTCCCAGGAAAGGCTTTAGCCCTGCGCCCACTCCGGCGAACACCGGTAGCAGGATGATAAACGAAAGCAACAGATACAGCATAAAAAAAGATTGCTTAAAAATAAGCAATCTTGACTATTATATTTGATCAGAAATTAATTTCTTGGCTGAACCCTTCCGTCTTTTCTGTCACCGGCCCTACCGATGGTATAACCTGTCGCACCACCGATAATACCACCTACTACAGCACCAGCCGCACGGTTTTTCTTATTAATCAGCGCTCCGGCTGCTGCACCACCCACGGTTCCGATAATCGTACCTTTCGCGGCCTTACTCATCCCCTGCTTCTGGGTTCCCTGCGACGTTCCGGCTGTAGATCCGGCGCTGGAACCTGAACTTGAAGAATAGCGCGGCGTGTTATCAACGTAAACGGTCTTCGTTTCGCGAATTACCTGCGGCCGTGCGGCGGCTACTGCGGCTTTCGCTTTTCTTTCTTCTTCAATGCTGTCGGCTTTTTTCTGTGTTTCGTACGCCATTTTCTCTTTTTCAATGGCTAATTTCTGTTTCTCAATTTCAAGCTGACGTGCCTGAAATTCCATCTTCTGCTCATCCAGCGACTTCTGCGCCACTGTAGTATCTTTTGTACAGGCTGTCATCAGTACGACCGACATAAAACCTGCAGTGATTATATTTTTCATAAGTAAAGATTTTCGTTTTACACATGCAAGTACACCAAAACGAAACCAAGTACACGTTAACGAAATGTTAAAAAAGTGAAAATGTACTAAAATAAAAAAGCAAACCTTTCATTTTCAGAGGTTTGCTTTCGAAGAGGTTCCTAGCGGATTCGAACCGCTGTAGATGGTGTTGCAGACCATTGCCTAGCCACTCGGCCAAAGAACCATTTTGGTTTGCAAATATAGAAATAATTTGTAAAACCCGATATACCGATTGTAAGTTCTAAGTGCATATTTTCATTTTTTCTAATTAATTACTGTTAGCAAACTTATTTCGTTTTTGCAGTGTGAAGCCTTTAAGTTGGAAATGAACGCCGTGAACTTATTCAGAAGTCATATGACAGCCATTACTTTTAAATATCACATTCATTCGCGAACCATTTTTAATCTGCGTATTTTTGTAATTAAATTTTAAAAACAAAATTTTAAATGAAAAGATTCGATATATCTGTACTGGATTTAGCTCCGGTAAAACAACATAAAACAATACACGACACCTTCAATGACAGTCTCGATTTAGCACGACACGTTGAAAAACTCGGCTACAAAAGGTTCTGGCTCGCCGAACATCACAATATGGCCAGCATCGCCAGTTCCGCCACATCAGTTCTAATTGGTTTTATTGCAAACGGAACCAAAACAATCCGCGTGGGTTCAGGTGGTGTGATGCTGCCAAACCACAGTTCGCTCGTCATCGCGGAGCAGTTTGGTACGCTTGAAAGTCTCTTCCCGAAAAGGATAGACCTTGGTGTAGGTCGCGCGCCTGGAACCGACGGACTTACGGCGAAAGCATTGGGAAGAAACCCAATGATCATCAATGAACAGTTCCCGAGACAAATCCTCGAACTTCAGCAGTATTTTTCGGTGGAAAATGCCAACAGCGCCGTGCGGGCTATTCCCGGCGAAGGTTGCGATATCCCGATTTACATCCTCGGTTCAAGTACCGACAGCGCGTGGCTCGCGGCAGAAATGGGACTTCCCTATGCTTTTGCCGGACATTTTGCACCGCAGATGATGGAAAGTGCCTTCGAGATTTACCGCGAAAACTATAAACCGAGCGAAGAATTCCCCGAACCTTACATTATTGCGTGCGTAAATGGCGTGGCCGCAGAAACCGATGAAGAGGCGCGCAAACTTTCGACTACGCTGTACCAAATGTTCATCAACATCATCCGCAACGACAGAAAACCGTATTCACCGCCTGTAGAGGACATAGACTCGGTTTGGAATGCGATGGAAAAAGCCCACGTAATGAATATGCTGCGCTACAGTTTCATCGGAAGTGAAGAATCGGTGAAAAAGCAGTTCGCTGATTTCCAAAAGCAATTTAAAGTAGATGAAATCATGGTGACCTCGGCGATCTATGATCATGCGGCGAGGCTGAAATCTTACGAAATCATCAGAAATGCCACAGATTCTTTGTTTGTATAAACGGTTTTTGTATTAGAAAACAGCTTCTAAAAGGAGCGGAAATCCCGCGTCCCGGCTTGAGCGGAGCTCTTTTTGTGACGCGAAGCGGAACAAAAAAGCGGGAGCGGAAGACGGATAAAGACGCCCAAATAAAGATTGGTGAATATCTAAATCTAAGTATCTTTGCAGCACCGAAAACAAGCAACATGTCAGATATTAGACTCAATACGATTCCGGAAGCGATACAGGACCTGAAAGATGGAAAAATCATCATCGTGGTAGATGATGAAAACCGCGAAAACGAGGGCGATTTTCTTTCGGCCGCCGAACTTACGACGCCGGAGATCATCAATTTCATGACGATTCACGGCCGCGGACTTATCTGCACACCGCTGCCCGAGAAACGCTGCGACGAACTCGGTCTCGATATTATGGTCACACGCAGCAGCGACCCAAAAGAGACGGCGTTTACGGTATCTGTAGACCTGCTGGGCGACGGCGTTTCTACCGGAATCTCCGCGAGCGACCGCAGCAAAACGATTCTGGCGCTGATGGACGAAAATACAAAACCTACCGATTTTATGCGTCCCGGGCATATTTTCCCGCTGCGTGCGAAGAAAGGAGGCGTACTGAAAAGAGCCGGCCACACCGAAGCCGCGATCGATCTGACCAAACTTGCCGGCCTGAAAGAAGGCGGCGTGATCTGCGAGATCATGAACGAAGACGGCTCGATGGCAAGGCTTCCGGAACTGATGGAGCTGGCAAAAAAACACGACCTGAAAATCATCTCAATTGAAGATCTGATCCATTATCAGCTTAAAAAAGGTGATCTGATTGAAAGAATCGAGGAGAGAAAAGTGAAAACGCATTATGGTGATTTCGATTTTTTCGCGTTCAAGGAAACGAGTACTGACCAGATCCATTTTGCGCTGACGAAAGGTTCCTGGGTCGTGGACGAGCCGGTGTTGGTGCGCGTACAGGCGTCAAACGCCTACTTCGACGTGCTGAGCAGGCTTACTGCCGGCGAAAAACCGCTGCTCGAAAAGGTAACCAAAATGATCAATGACGAAGGCAAAGGCGCTTTGATTTTCATCAATAATGTCTCAAATGCCGAAAACACGCTGAGAAAACTTCAGCAGTTCCTCGATTTTCAGGATGGGCAGGAACAGCGCCCGACGTTAGCCTCAAACTACCACGATTACGGCATCGGCACGCAGATCCTTAAGAATTTGGGCATCACCAAATTCCGTGTGATCACGCAGAACGTGAACCAGAAACCTTTGGTTGGCGGTTACGATGTGGAAGTGACAGAGATGGTGC
>JAEZYN010000122.1 GCA_023419095.1 Bacteroidota bacterium
TCCGGAATTTTATGGAAGGTTATGAGGACGAACTGGTGTATTTTAATTGTCCGCGGGAATTTGTGGCGAATGACAAAGCATGGAAATACCGACACATGCACATTGTTCTGAGTACTTCAGATCAGGATATCTGTCTGGATCAGACGAGGGAAATGGCGGAAATATTAAAAACAAAAGACATTAACTGCTGGTACGACGAGCAAAAATGGATCAGCCACGACTGGCCGTTGTGGCGGATGGTTTTCCCAATGTTCATCGGGAAGTTTTTTATGCCGCAAAACTATTAAGTTCTATACAGGACTGATCAATTTATTTAAACAACAAAACACTTTTAAAATGGTAAAAAAGATTGGAATATTATTCGGGATGGAAGACACTTTTCCCTGGGCATTCATTGAAAAAGTTAACCAAATTGGCGGTGGAGAAATCGTCGCTGAACCAGTAATGATCGATAAATTGGAACAGGGCGCAGATTATGGTTATGCTGTGATTATAGACCGAATTTCGCAGGATGTTCCGTTGTACCGCGCCTATCTGAAAAATGCTGCACTGAACGGCACCTACGTCATCAATAATCCTTTCTGGTGGAGCGCGGACGAAAAATTTTTTAATAATGCTCTGATGTCAAAACTTGGCATTCCACTACCAAAGACAGTATTGTTACCCTCACACCAAAGACCTGCGAATACCACAGAAACCTCATTTAGAAACCTCAAATTTCCGCAGGACTGGGAATATATTTTCGGTTACATTGGTTTTCCCGCGTATATGAAACCGCACGACGGTGGTGGCTGGAAAAATGTTTACCGTGTGGAAAATCCGGACGACATGTGGGATAAACTCAGCGAAACCGGTGAACTGGTCATGATGCTGCAGGAGGAAATTTTGTTTGATGACTATTACCGCGTGTACTGTCTCGGCAAAAAATATGTGCACATCATGCCTTATGAGCCGCGAAATCCGCAACATCTCCGTTATGCGACAACCCATCAGACAGAAGGAGACGAACTCAAGAAACTGCTAAAAGTAATCGAAGATTACACAATTAAGATGAACGAAGCGCTTGGTTATGATTTTAACACGGTTGAATTTGCTGTGCGGGACGGCATTCCGTACGCGATCGATTTCTGTAATCCGGCACCGGATGCAGACCGAAATTCCGTGGGCGAAGAAAATTTTACTTGGATTGTAGAACATGCCGCGAAATTCGCCATCGAAAAAGCTAAAGAATACAAACCCGGCAAACCCAATATCTCCTGGGGCAATTTTGTGACCCGTGGCCTGAAATAACGATATACATACTAAAAAAACACAAATACGATGCATCAGTTCACCATTGGCGTGGAGGAAGAATACCAGATCATAGACGTAGAAAGCCGCGATCTTGTATCCCACGTTTCAAAAATAATAGAGGGCGGCAAAGCCACGCTGCATGAAAATTTAAAACATGAGATGCATGAATCCGTGATAGAAATGGAGACAGGCATCTGCCAGAATATTCATGAAGCAAAAGCGGAGCTCACCGATCTGCGTCGGCGCCTCATCAAAGTTGCACATGATAATAATCTGCGTGTCTCCGGCGGTGGAACTCATCCTTTTTCCCGCTGGCAAGACAATATTATTACCAGAGATGAACGCTATGACAAGATTGTGAGCGATCTTGGCGACGTGGCACGTTCCAATCTGATATTTGGACTTCATGTTCACATCGGGATTCCAGACCGTGAAGAAGGCGTCCGCATCCAAAATGTTTTGCGCTATTTTTTGCCGCATGTTTACGCACTTTCAACCAATTCTCCATTCTGGGTGGGACGAAACACGGGTTTTAAATCTTACCGTCAGGAAGTTTTCGTCAAATTTCCGCGCACCGGTATTCCCAGCTATTTCAGTTCCCTCGCGGAATTTGACGCCTATATTAATTTAATGATTAAAACAGGCACCATCGACAACGCCAAAAAAATATGGTGGGATTTGCGCGTACATCCGTTCTACCCTACCATCGAATTCCGCATTTGCGACATGCCTCTGCGCGTAGATGAAACCGTATGTCTGGCCGCCATCATGCAGTGTCTGGTAGCTAAAATCTACAAACTTCACCAACAGAACATCAGTTTCCGCAGCTACAGACGTTTGATGATCAATGAAAACAAATGGCGGGCATCAAAGGACGGTATCCACGCTCATCTCATCGATTTTGGTAAGGAAACCAGTGTACCTTATTGCGAACTCCTCACGGAACTGCTCAATTTTATTGATGATGTAGTAGATGATCTGAACTGCCGCAAAGAAGTGGAATACGCTTACGAAATAATGAAAAACGGGACCGGTGCAGATAGACAGCTTAAAATCTTCGAAGAAACCGGTGACCTGACTAAGGTTGTTGATTATATGATTTCTGAAACCGAATATGGCATTCCACGAGATTGTCCGTGATGACAAGTTCTAAGACAGGCTTCTAATTTTTGTAAATTTGCGCCGTAATTAAATCAAAATGAAACACATAAAAATTGCCCTGCTCGACATGAATAACAATCATCCGAACCAGGGAATGCGCAATATAACAGAGATTTCCGAAGCTTTTAAAAATGATACGGATGAAAGTGTGTCTATTGAAACTTTTGATGTAAGGTACAAAGACGAGATGCCGAAGGTGAGTGATTTTGATATCTTCATTTCATCCGGCGGACCCGGCACACCGCATCGTGAAGGTCACGCGTGGGAGCACAAGTTTGCCGATTTTTTAGATGAAATCTGGAAACACAATCAAAACTCAGAAAATAAAAAATTTCTATTTCTGGTTTGTCATTCGTTCCAGCTGGCGTGTATCCACTGGAAACTGGGAAATGTTTGCGAACGGAAATCATATTCGTTCGGAGTGATGCCCATTCACAAAACTTATCAGGGTGAAAATGATCAGTTTCTGCAGAATCTTTCGGAACCGTTTTATGCAGTTGATTCGCGGGCTTACCAGTTTATTGAGCCTAATCATGAACGTCTACAGGAGATGGGAATGAAAATCGTAGGGCTTGAAAAAGTGCGACCACATATTCATCTGGAAAGGGCCGTGATGGCAATTCGCTTTTCCGAAGAGATTTTTGGCACACAGTTTCATCCTGAAGCGAACCCAAACGGAATGCTTGAAAATTTAAAAATTCCGAAAAACCGCGATGCGATGATCGAAAATTACGGCATGGAGAAATACCTTGAAACCGTGGACCGGATGGATGACCCGGATAAAATTCTGCTCACTCAGGCTGAAATACTACCCGGTTTTTTGTGCCACGCGACGCAGCAGATCGTGAAACAATATCAGCTTGCTTAAAAACATTGCGCATGATTCCGAAATTTCGAAAACAGTTTAACGGGGAATTCACACCCGAAAAATATGAGGACCTTCTTACAAGTCTTAGCCGAAAAGCCGGCCTCAAACCCGGTTTCCGCGTAGCTGAAAGTCCGGTTTTTTTGCCAAAAAGTTTTCAGGACAAACTGAAGGATGCGTGCGAAAGTATTATTAATCAGATTAAACAGATTCCTAATAACGAGCTGCAGAAAGCAATTCCTAAGGAATTATTTGTTCCTGATGACACTTCACAACCTCATTTTTTCACCATCGATTTTGGAATTTGTGCAGACCAAAATAGCGAAATCGTGCCGCAACTGATTGAGCTACAGGCTTTCCCTACGCTGTACGCTTTTCAAAAAGAACTGCAGAACTCCTTGGTTGAGGTATATCCATTTTTAGAGGAATTAAAGCCCGCTGTCTCCGATAAAAATTACTACAGTGAACTTTCTGATTTGATTATCGGCGACGAAAAACCGGAAAATGTAATTATTCTTGAGATATATCCTGAAAAGCAAAAAACCCAGATCGATTTTTTGCTTACCGAAAAAAAATTAGGAATTAAAACCATTTGTTTGACCAAAGTGAAAAAGCAGGGTGATAAGCTTTTTTATATGGATGGAAACCGTCTGGTGCAGATCAAAAGAATTTACAACCGGGTGATTTTCGATGAATTATATAAGATTCCGAATCTTCAATTGTCATTTGATTTCCGTGATGAACTGGACGTGAAATGGGTAACGCATCCAAACTGGTTTTTTAAAATTTCCAAATTTTTGCTACCAAAACTTCAGCATCAGTTTGTGCCGAAAAGTTATTTTTTGCATGATTTTCCGGCGTCAGAAAAGCTTGAAGAATTCGTCTTGAAACCACTGTTTTCATTTGCCGGCAGTGGTGTGATTTTAAATCCGAGCGAAGCTGATATCAGCGCAATTGATGATCGCGAAAACTACATCCTCCAGCGCAAAGTTTCGTATGCGCCACTTTTTGAGGATATCGACGGTAATTTTTCAAAAGGTGAAATACGCTTACTTTATATTTGGAAAGAAAATGAAGCCCAACCCAAACTCATGGAACACCTTGTAAGACTTACAAAAGCGGAAATGATCAATGTAGATTTTAATAAAAAAGATGCAATCTGGATTGGCGGTTCAACAGCTTTTTTTGAAAGCTGAATATTTTTCAGAACTGCCCTTTAACAAAAAAAAAATACCGCTGAGATCTCAGCGGTATTTTAATTATAATATACGGATTTAAAAACTTACAACGCGTACGTCGATACGTCTGTTTTGTGCTTTACATTCATCCGAATCATTAGCTTCACAAACTGGAAACAGCGGCCCGTAGCCTTCCGTTTCGATTCGGTCGCCGGCGATTCCCATTTCAAGCAGTTTCAGTTTCGCTGTTTGCGCTCTCAAGTTTGAAAGTTTCAGATTGGTGTCGGCATTGCCGGTATCATCCGTGTAACCGCCAAGTTTAATTCTGAGACTTGGATAATCATTCATGATCTCCGCCAGATTAGCGAGCGCAGATTCAGCCCCGGGTTTAAGGTCGCTGCTGCCACTTACAAAATGCAGATTTTCAATCGTGTACCAATTGTTTGGGTTGAGAACGGCCTGATCCTGGAGTTTGATTCCGTTATACATCGCGTAAAGCTGGCTGTTTTCACCCATTGCAATGGTTTTATTGGAAAGCTTTACCTCCTGAATTTCTCCAGTATCATACACAAAATCACCTTCATCATTCAGTTGACCGCGAACTTCGGCTGGTTGGGAAACTACACCAGCATCCATACCTGTTGCGGCTTCAACTACCGCTACATTGCCTACGGCAGCGTTTAAGGCTTCAATTTTTTCAAGACGGTTTTGGTCAATCTGGTCTTTGTGCATGGTGGCTAATGTAGGCGCAATAACAAGCGAAACAATAGACATCAACTTGATAAGGATGTTCATTGAAGGTCCGGAAGTATCTTTAAATGGATCACCTACCGTATCACCGGTCACCGAAGCTTTATGTGGCTCAGAACCTTTGTAGAAAGTCTCTCCATTGATGTCCACACCTTTTTCAAATGATTTTTTGGCATTGTCCCAAGCGCCGCCGGCGTTGTTTTGGAACATTCCCATCAAAACACCGGAGACTGTAGCACCTGCCAAGAAGCCTCCCAAAACCTCAGGTCCGAATATGAAACCGACCAACAGGGGCGAAATAAGTGCAATAGCACCGGGAAGAAGCATTTTTTTGATAGAAGCATCGGTAGAAATGGCGACACACTTTTCGTATTCCGGTGTTGCTTTTCCTTCCAAAATTCCCGGAATTTCGCGGAACTGACGCCGAACTTCCTCCACCATCGCCATCGCTGCTTCACCTACTGCTTTGATTGCCAGTGAAGAGAAGATAAACGGTATCATAGCGCCCACAAATAGTCCGGCCAACACATCAGCTCTGTAGATATCAATACCGTCGATACCTGCAATCCCGACAAACGCAGCAAAAAGTGCCAGAGCCGTCAAAGCTGCTGAAGCTATCGCAAATCCTTTACCGGAAGCAGCAGTCGTGTTCCCTACAGCATCAAGGATATCTGTTTTTTCACGAACTTCCTTCGGTAGCTCACTCATTTCAGCTATTCCTCCTGCGTTATCGGCAATCGGACCAAAAGCATCAATCGCAAGCTGCATCGCTGTGGTAGCCATCATCCCGGCTGCGGCGATCGCCACACCATAAAGTCCGGCGCACAGATACGATCCGTAAATCCCGCCTGCCAAAACGATGATCGGTAAAAGTGTAGATTCCATCCCGACGGAAAGTCCGCCGATAATGTTGGTCGCGTGGCCCGTAGAAGATTGTTTTACAATACTCTTCACCGGTCTTTTACCCATCGCCGTATAATATTCTGTAATGATACTCATTAAAGTACCCACGACGAGGCCCACGATAATCGCTCCGAACACACCCATCTTGGTGAATTCGTGTCCGCGCAGGCTCATAGTTTCAGGAAGTAAATAATTGACAAGGAAATAAGACGATATCGCAGTGATGATGATACTTCCCCAGTTTCCGAAGTTCAGCGCATTCTGAACAGGCGCCGTGTCTAATTCTGTAGCTTCTCCAATTTTAACAAAGAGCGTTCCGATTATTGAAAATATAATTCCGGTTCCTGCGATAAGCATTGGCAAAAGAATCGGTGCGAAACCGCCAAATAAATCCTGGGACATGGTTTCACGTCCAAGTACCATCGTAGCTAAAACCGTCGCAACATATGAACCGAACAAATCGGCACCCATACCGGCCACGTCACCTACGTTGTCACCTACGTTATCGGCGATAGTAGCTGGGTTTCGCGGGTCATCTTCAGGAATCTCGGCTTCCACTTTACCTACAAGATCAGCACCTACATCAGCAGCTTTGGTATAAATACCGCCACCTACCCTGGCGAAAAGCGCGATAGATTCAGCACCAAGTGAAAAACCGGTCAGGATTTCGATCGTTCTCTCCATCTCATGCGAATCTACCGCAGAGTTCGGAGCGAAAACCTGCTTAATAATAATATAAAGTGCACCTAGGCCTAAAACCGCAAGTCCGGCTACGCCCATTCCCATTACGGAACCTCCGGCAAATGAAACTTTTAAAGCTTTAGAAAGTGAAGTTCGCGCAGCTTCCGCGGTACGGACGTTTGCTTTGGTGGCAATATTCATCCCGATAAAACCCGCAAGAGCGGATAGGAATGCGCCAAAAACGAAAGCAAGACCGATGCTCCAGTGCGAATTGGCGTTTGATGCGCCCATCAGTGCGAGCAAAATGGCGACAACGATCACAAAGTACATCAGAATTTTGTACTCAGCTTTTAGAAAGGCCATCGCACCATCGGCAATGTGACCACTGATTTCTTTCATTCTGTCGTTCCCGGCACTTTGTTTACTTACCCAGGCACTTTGGGCAAATGTGTAAATGAGTCCAATAATCCCAAAAATGGGTACCAGCAAGAATAAATTCATAGTTTATCTGTTTTAATGTTAAGCTTTTGTTAATAAAAAACCATTACCGAAAATACAATTTTTTTTTAAAATGGCACCTTTAAACAAAACAAAAGACAGGCTTCAAAAACCTGTCTTTTATCTTGTTACATCTTCGAGAATTTTAGCCGCCAAACTTGTTTGCGTAGTCCCGTTGTGAAGCAGCGATCACTTTTTTAGCATGCTCAGCACCGTAAACGTCCTGAATCCGGCATTTTGCAGGCTCATCCGGCAGGTTTTTGTAGGTCAGGAAGTAATGCATCAGACGCTTCACTTCGGCCTGCGGCAACTCAAGAATGTCGCGGAAATGTCCGAAAGCGTGATCGCCTTTCATTACAGCCACTATTTTGTCATCGGCTTCGCCTTTATCGATCATCTTGAAACCACCGATTGGGATAGCTTCCATCAACATTCCACCCGCGTGGATGTTATGCGAACTGAGCACACAGATATCTAACGGATCCAAATCGCCCATCGTCACATCTTCTGCACCACTTTCCAGCGCAAGTTTCAGAACTTCATCATGGCAATAGGTACGCGGAATAAATCCGTAAAGTGCGGGAATAATATTGGAAAACTGCTGCGGGCGGTCAACTTTCAAATAACCGCTTTGCTTGTCAATTTCATATTTGATGGTGTCGCTCGGTACTATTTCCACGAAGACATTTACAACATCGGGCACCTCCGTTCCGGCGGAAATACCGTGCCAAGGATGTGCTTTAAAATTTGGTATCATTTCTTATTTTTAGTTTACTATTAAATGTTCTTTCCTTAATTCATCAATCGTCTGTGCCACGAAATCTTCGCTGTTCATATAATTCATGAGGAAAACGGTTTTAAATTCATCCAAAGTGGCATTCGCGCCCAAATCCTCATAAGTTGTGCGCAACAAATGCAGGACGTTCCCTTTTGCACTGACCACATTTTTCCAGGTAGCCTTACTTATATAAAGCTGCTGGGAAGCATTATAATCAAATTCTTCTGTGATACTTTTCTCAATCAGGAAAACGAATTCATGCGGCGCGAGATTGCGGTCGAATTTTGTCACGAGGTTTGAAGGTTTAAGCCGCTCGAGAAAAAGCGTAATGCGTTCATAAGCGTTCACGCGCTGTTCGGCACTGCCTTTTACGGTAAGCAGTTTCAGCTCCTTATTTTTCAGTTTAATATAGCTGAACACGAACTGGCGAATGAAAACCAAAAAGGGAATCGCGAGCAGAACTGCAAAAACATACGGGAAATAAGGCCAATCAATCATTTCAAATATCGAGGTGGCAAAATTACTCAAAAAATAAGCTCGGTGAGCTAGAATGCACTAAATCTTTGAGACTTTGAAGATAATTTCGCGCTTGCCGTCACCCAATGACATTTTGCGCCGTTCTTCCCTGCTGAAATTATCGCGGTAATCAATACGTTCTACTTTAACTTCAGGTCTGCTGACACGTGCAGAAAAATCAAGACCGTAGAGGCGCTGCAGGTCTTTTTCGCCATATAATTTAAGTTTTTCTTCTTCTGAATCTGCGCGGCTAGGCTCTTCGATGGTGAACGCCGAATCCGGATTCAAAAGTGACAGGAAAAATATCGTTCCAGACGGTTTCAGCACGCGGTAAAGCTCCGTGACGGCCTTTTCTTCATCGGGAACGTGACCCAAAACATGTGAACAGATGATATAGTCGAAATGATTATGGGGGAATTTTATATCCGTGATGTCCATTTGCGTCCGTGCAAAATTCGGATTTAAATCAGCGTCGATATACTTTGGATTTGGTAAAAGCTTTTGCTTCAGAACTTCTTCCGGAGCAAAATGTAAAACATGAGGCGAATCCTGAAAGATTTCCGTCTCGTTCTTTAGATACAGATACAGAAGCCGCGTCCGTTCGAGCGAGCCACAGTTCGGACAGATTGCATTGTCGCGCGTTTCCAGTCCGTTGCCTTTGCTTAAAAATTTAGAAAAAGATTGTTCACAGCAAGGGCAATACACGTTGTTGCCGGAAAGTGTGAGTGCTTTTAACTTTCGCAAACTGATGTGCAGCTGCAAGCGTAGTTTCTCAGAAAATAATTGCCGGTAAATACTTTTAATCATCTCCTGATTTTATTTTTATACAAAAAAGCCTTCCAAAAATAATAAAAATACTCCGTTTTAATGATTTCTTCCGCGGTGTAAGGC
>JAEZYN010000137.1 GCA_023419095.1 Bacteroidota bacterium
ACCTTAATCATCTGTTTGAAGGTAAACCTTTCAACCTTTCCCTTACAGAAGCCAATATTCTCTCAGAAAATGCTTTTTATCCTGAATTTAAGAAGAGACTTTTAGATAAAGTGCTGCCGGCGGTAGAGAACGAAAATTCTGTTTGGGTACTCGTAGATACAGCGTCGGTGCGGCCAATAAAAGATCTTGAATATTTTCGAAGTATCAGCGAAGAAGACTTCGATGAATTGTTTAGACTGCTCGGGATTGATGATATCGTGGCACGTCCGAAAGCGAAACGCGAAATTATTTTTTCGTTAAATATTCTGGCCTGGCGCGTTATCGGAAATGCGATGGATGCTGAGGTAGTGCACATGGCGCCCGAATACCGGCAGTTTGATAACCCGTTTTTGGCATTGCAGAATGAGCTCGATATCTTGAACGAAAATTTCATCAGCGATCCTGAATTTTTCCTGCACTCACGGGACGAACTTTACAAGCAAATCAAAGTTTACTTAACGCAGTGTCTTGATTTTGTGACAATTGCCTTTAAGAATTCTGAAAAATACGGAATCTCAGGAAAGATCAATCAATCGCTCATCAAGATCCGGCAGCAGCTGAACCGGATGTCTGATATTCTTGAAATTCTGGTTGTAGATACCGACAAAGATGTTTTGCGCAATTCTAAACGGTTGTTTTTTAATATTTTAGAATACAAGACGCACAAAAACAATCTGCGCGACCTTATTTCCGACAGCACGACGCTCATGTCGCATCTCATTACCAATCATACGGCAGAAACCGGCGCTCACTATATTACATCTTCGAAAAGCGATTATCTCACAATGTTTTTGAAGGCCAGCGGTGGCGGAATCATCGTGGCGTGTCTGGTAATTCTGAAACTTTTTTATGGTACGCTGCCGGGTAGCGATTTTTCGCATGCTGTGCTTTATGCTTTTAATTATGCGATGGGTTTCATCATGATCTATCTGATGAATTTCAGTTTGGCAACAAAACAGCCGGCGATGACGGCTGCCACAATGGCTCGCGTTCTTTCTGAAGGTGAAAATACGAGGAAAAACTACGTGGAATTTGCCCATTTGGTGTCAAAAGTTTTTCGCTCACAGTTCATCGCTTTCATGGGAAACGTATTATTGTCCTTTCCGGTTGCGCTGGCGATTATTTACGGTTTGGATGTACTGTTCCAGCAAAATTTCGCTGCTGAAAAAGCCACGAAATTGCTTACAGATCAGGATCCGTTCAAATCTAAAGCTATTCTCCATGCATGTATCGCCGGATTTTTCCTGTTCATTTCGGGAATTATTTCGGGTAATGTGGGCAACAGTTCGGTTTATTATAATATACCTAAAAGGCTGGAAAAAAATCCGCTGCTCAACTTTTTCCTCGGAGACCGCGCTGCGAAAGGGATCTCGAATTATTATGCGCGAAACTGGGCTGGGATTGTTTCGAATTTCTGGTTCGGAATTTTTCTCGGTGTCACCGGTCCCATCGGTATTTTCCTCGGACTGGATCTCGACATCCGGCACATTACATTTGCTGCCGGCAATATCGCGCTCGGCTTTTATGGAAAAGGTTTTAATGTGGATCTGTATACGGTTCTCATCACCGTTACCACGGTGTTTTTGATCGGGTTCTTTAATTTTGCGGTGAGTTTTGGACTTTCGATGTTGCTGGCTTTCCGTTCGCGAAAGGTAGATTTGGGTGAAATGAAAGAAATTTCGCGGGAAATATGGCGGTATTTTATGAAGAATCCATTCCGGTTTTTTCTACCGATACGTTCAGAGTTTGATGAGAGCACCAAGGAAATGCTTAATTATAAAAAAGTTACAAAATCTGAAGGTCGCTGAGATTTTCCGCGCCGAATTTGTCCTGAAATTTCTTCAGATAAAAATTTTTTCGCAGCCGGAAATCATTTTTGAGCAAGGGTGATTTTATTCTGATTTTTAATATTTTATCGTCGATATTTACCGCTTCTATTTCCTCAAAAAGCGCGTTGCTCAGATATTCCTCCAAAAAAGCTTTTACTTCAAAGGCCAGCAGCTTATCTTCAAAACCATGCATCCTTGCAAATGATTTTACAAGTTCCGACGCCTGAAATTCTCTTTTTTTCTTTTTCACTCCTCAAAGATAATGCTTTCTCAGCTGGTAAATGGGACATAAAAAGGAACAGAAATTGCTGCCGCAACTAATGTTCGGTGCTGTATTTGATAGGGAAAGGTCATCGGACGCATGCTTAAAATCATTTGGTTTCGAGCCAATAAATTCTTAATATTGTTAAGGCATGCCGACGGTCTTTTAAACATTTAAAAATAAATCTATGAAGCCCAGCGTAATTTCAATTGTCCTCGGTGGTGGACGCGGTTCGCGTCTTTTTCCCCTGACGTATTCACGTTCCAAACCCGCAGTGCCAATCGCCGGAAAGTACAGATTGGTTGATATCCCGATTTCGAACTGTCTCAATTCAGGTTACAACCGGATTTTAGTACTTACTCAATACAATTCGGCATCGCTGAATTCGCACATCAAAAATTCCTATCATTTTGATATTTTCAGCCGTGGTTTCGTGGATATTTTAGCTGCAGAACAGAATGTGGAAAGTGACAAATGGTATCAGGGAACTGCTGATGCAGTGCGCCAGTCTATGAAACATCTTACCAAATATGAATACGATTATATTCTGATTTTGTCCGGTGACCAGCTTTACCAGATGAATTTCCGCGAGATGATCGAGTTTCATTGTCAGAATGAAAGCGATATTACCATCGCCACCATTCCGGTAAACGCTCATGACGCCACGGGATTCGGCATTTTGAAGTCTGACGATGAAGGAAATATCACTTCTTTTATTGAAAAACCTTCGGCAGATCTGCTTCACGATTGGAAATCTGAAGTTTCTGAGAAAAGCCGACGCGAGGGCAAAGAATATTTAGCCTCAATGGGAATATATGTGTTTAGCCGCAATATTCTTAAAAAAATGTTTGATGAAGATCCGGGTGATGATTTTGGTGGCGAATTGATTCCGAATGCGATCGGTTCTTACAAAGTGATGAGTTTTCAGTACGACGGTTATTGGACAGACATCGGAACCATTCAGTCGTTTTTTGATGCCAACCTTGAACTGACGCAGGATCTGCCGAAATTTAATCTTTTCAGTCATTCACCCATCTACACTCGTGCGAGGATGTTGCCGCCCTCAAAAATATTGGGTTCATACGTAAGCAAAGCGATTTTTGGTGACGGTTGCGTTGTGATGGCAGATAAGATCGAAAATTCTATCGTAGGCAACCGCAGCCGGGTCGACAAAGGCAGCACCTTGATAAGTACTTATATGATGGGAGCAGATTATTATCAGAATACCGTGGAAATAATGAATAACGAGGCGGAAGGTGTTCCCAATCTTGGTGTCGGCAAATACTGCTATATCGAGCGTGCCATTCTCGACAAAAACTGCAGCATTGGAGATAATGTGCGTATTTTGGGTGGCCAGCATCTGACGGACGGCGATTTCGAAAAATATTCGATCAAAGACGGCATCGTTGTTGTCAAGAAAAATGCCGTAATACCTTCCGGCACTACAATTCCTTAAATCCGGTAACGAAAGCCCAAACCGCTTTTCCGGATTGGGCATCGTCTTCTTTTTTGTATTTTTGCGCCTATGCGTTGGATTAAGATTTTAATGATCGCCGTCACATTGGTGCTCATTTTTTATGTGGTTTCGAAAAATTTCAAGTCTGAAGGCGAAACATTTTCTGTACGCACACAAGTCAGCCAGCCCATAGACCGGGTTTATAACCAGTTCAGCAATCTGCAGAATTTTGCGCAGTGGAGCACATTTTTAAGCCAAAATCCTGATTTCCAACTTCGTTTTTTTAGTCCATATGATGGGCAGGGCAGTTCGATGTCGTATAAAAATTTAAAGGATGAAGATGAGTTCGGCGAGATTTTCATCCGTTTTGCGATGCCGAACAAGGCCGTCAGGTATCACATTTACGAGGGTAATATCGATAAGCCTGTGCAGGTAGATGTAAAATTTAAACCTCAAAAAAACTCCACTGAAATTTTATGGAATATAACGATTCCCGGTCAGGTTTGGTGGGAACGCTCAGCCAGCGATCTTACGGCTGAAAACATGCGGGTGACAATCAGCTCCGGTATGCAAAATCTTGCTTCCACGCTTGAAAACAAAGTTCAAAAAGAGCAGCAGCGCAAAAATATTAAGTTTGATTCTCTCATTGTGGAGCAAAGCCCGGGCAAGTTGCTTCTGGGTGTAAATGTAAGCACACGAAATACAAAAGATTTTGCTTTTTAAAAATATTGTACTTAATCACAACAAGACATTAAATTACATCACGACTGATCTGGCCAAAAAAAATGACGAATACGGCGAACCAGTACTAATTACCGACGCAGACAGCTATGCAGACAAAGAAGTTTCATATTATTACGGCATACCGCTTTCCAAACGTGTCGGTCTTTCAGACAACAGCTTTACATTCCGGACATTGAACGGTTCACGCAACTATGTGATGTACTATCGCGGCTCTTACTCCGGCCGCGTAAAAGCAATTCAGCAAATTTTGCAACGCGCCAGACGTGACACCCTACGAACCGGCGACGTGCAGCAAACCTTTATCGAGGAGCCTGCCGTGGAAAATAATGTTCTTATGAAAATCGCGGTGCCGGTGTTTCGCTAAATTAAATTCCGTCACGCATTTACTGTCTTTTTCAGTCCTTTTCCTCATATATTTTTGTTAAATTTGTGTTTTAAATAAAAACAACAGTTTAACCTGTAAATAATGGACAGATTTTCATTTCTGAATGCTGCGCATACGCAACTTATTGAGGACTTATACCAGCAATATTTAAAATATCCTGACTCACTAGAACCTTCCTGGAAAGCTTTCTTCCAGGGATTTGATTTTGCGCTTGAAAATTACAGCGAAGATCAAAATGAACTTCCTGCACAGAAGAATGTCGCGCAGGCAGCTAATGAAGCAGCTTCACAGGGTCTAATTCCTGATGACATAAAAAGAGAGTTTAAAGTACTCAATCTTATAGAAGCTTATCGCCAGCGCGGTCACCTTTTTACGAACACAAATCCGGTCCGTGCGCGCAGACAGTATGAGCCTACGCTGGCAATCGAGAATTTCGGGCTTACGGCTGCGGACCTTTCGGTCACTTTTAATTCAGCCACGGAAACAGGGCTGAGTTCAGCGGCCACACTGCAGGAAATTATTCGGCATCTCGAAAATATCTACTGCGAATCTGTAGGTGTGGAGTACATGCACATCAATAACGTTGAAGAAAAAACCTTCATCAGAAAATGGCTTCAGGTCAACGAAAACCAGCCGCAGCTTACTACTGCTGAAAAGACTGAAATATTGCAGAAGTTGAATCAAGCTGTCGCTTTTGAAAATTATCTGCACACTAAATTTGTCGGTCAGAAACGCTTCTCGCTTGAAGGTGGCGAATCCCTTATTCCGGCACTTGATCAGCTTATTTCGCGTTCTTCGCAATTGGGAGTTGATGAGGTGGTGTTGGGAATGGCACACCGCGGAAGACTTAATGTACTCACGAATATTTTCGGAAAGTCGTACAAGCAGATTTTCTCCGAGTTTGAGGGCAAAGAGTTCGAGGAAGACGTTTTCTCAGGAGACGTAAAATATCACCTTGGTTCATCTAAAATAGTTACTACGGCTTCTGGTGAAGAAGTTGCCATTAACCTCACACCTAACCCTTCACATCTTGAAACGGTAGCTGCACTGGTAGAAGGCATTTGCCGCGCGAAAGTAGATGACAAGTACAAGGATTACAAAAAAGTTCTTCCGATTGTCATCCATGGTGATGGCGCCATTGCCGGACAGGGCATCGTTTACGAAATCGCGCAGATGATGACGCTTGAAGGTTACAAGACAGGCGGAACTGTTCATATCGTTATTAATAATCAAGTTTCATTTACGACAAACTATCTTGACGCACGTTCTTCCACTTACTGTACAGACATCGCGAAAGTGACGGAATCGCCGGTGATGCACGTTAATGCTGATGACGTAGAAGCTGTCGTATATGCCATGAAATTTGCTGCTGATTTCCGCGCGCAGTTTGGCAAAGACGTTTATATTGATTTATTGGGCTACCGAAAATACGGTCACAACGAAGGTGATGAGCCGCGTTTTACACAGCCAAACCTTTATAAATTAATTTCGAAACATCCGAATCCACGCGAGATTTATAAGGAAAAACTCATCAAAGAAGGAATTGTGTCCGAGGAAATCCTGAAAAAGATGGAAACCGAGTTCAAATCACTTCTTGACGCTGATTTTGATGCATCTAAAGAGATCGAGCGAAACACGATGGATATTTTCATGGCCGATGACTGGAAGGATTTTGCAATGTCTCCGCGCGGCGAAATGCTTAAGAAAGTTGACACCGGTTTTGATCTTAATGCACTGAAAGAACTGGCAGTGAAAATGTCGACGCTGCCCGCAGATAAGAAATTTTTAAATAAAATCACCAGACTTTTCGAGAACCGCCTGAAAATGATTGAAGCCAATTCCCTGGATTGGGCGCTTGGCGAGTGGCTGGCTTATGCAACACTTTTAACGGAGGGTAATAACATCCGGATTTCGGGTGAAGATGTGGAACGCGGAACATTTTCGCATCGTCATGCGGTTGTGAAAACCGAAGATACAGAAGAGGAATTCATCCCGTTAAGACATATTTCAGAAAGCCGTTTTGATATCTTCAATTCACATCTTTCAGAATACGGCGTCCTTGGTTTCGATTACGGGTACGCTATGGCTTCGCCGCAGACACTTACGATCTGGGAAGCTCAGTTTGGAGACTTCGTTAACGGTGCACAGATTATAGTAGACCAGTATTTATCAGCCGCTGAGGAGAAATGGAAGATACAGAACGGACTTGTAATGCTACTTCCGCACGGTTTTGAAGGTCAGGGCGCGGAGCATTCTTCGGCACGTCTGGAGCGCTTTTTAGGACTTTGTGCCAATGAAAATATGGCTGTGGCGAATGTTACTACGCCTGCGAACTACTTCCACCTTCTGAGAAGACAACAGAAATGGAACTTCAGAAAGCCACTGATTGTGATGACTCCAAAATCACTGCTGCGCCATCCGAAAGTGGTTTCTCCGCTTGAAGATTTTGCAAGTGGCAGCTTCCAGCCAATCATTGATGATTTGACGGCGGATGCAGGAAAAGTTGAAAAACTGGTTTTGTGCTCCGGAAAAATCTACTATGAGCTTTTAGCCAAAAAAGAAGAACGCAAATGCGATAACATCGCGCTGGTAAGATTAGAGCAGCTTTATCCTTTAGATCAGGAAAAGATTGATGAAATCTTAGCCAAATACAGTTCCAGAAAACAGATTATCTGGGCACAGGAAGAACCGGAAAACATGGGCGCGTGGGCATACATTCTGCGCAATATGCGAAATACCGGAATTGACGTTATCGCGCCTGTAGCAAGTGGTTCACCGGCTCCGGGAAGCCACAAAATGTTCGAACGCAATCAGAATAACGTTCTCAATCAGGTTTTCGACTGTGATGATGCACCTGCGCCAAGACCCGTAACTGCTTAATTCTTATTTAAAAATTAATATTAAAATAAATCATACCCGATGTCAATATTAGAAATGAAAGTGCCGTCTCCCGGCGAGTCAATTACAGAAGTTGAAATTGCCGCTTGGCTCGTGAAGGATGGCGATTTTGTGGAAAAAGATCAGCCAATTGCTGAAGTAGATTCAGACAAGGCTACATTAGAACTGCCGGCAGAACAAAGCGGCATCATTACACTAAAAGCTGAAGAAGGCGACGTAGTGCAGGTGGGCCAGGTAGTTTGCCTGATCGATATGAGCGGTACACAACCGGAAAGCGCTGCGGCAGAATCACCAAAAGCTGAAAATGCAGAAGCGCCTAAAGCTGAGGAAAAAGTAGTGGAAAAACCCGCTATCGTAGAAGCTATAAAAGAGCAGAAGCCTGCAAGCTACGCTACCGGTACACCATCTCCGGCTGCTAAAAAAATTCTTGACGAGAAGGGAGTTCAGTCTTCAGACATTCAGGGCTCGGGCAAAGACGGACGCATCACGAAGCAGGATGCACAGGCTGCGTCTGTAGCTGCAATGGGCTCAAACACATCTGGCGGTTCACGCGCGATGACATCCACAAAACTTTCGATGCTTCGCCGGAAAGTGGCCTCACGTCTGGTTTCTGTCAAAAACGAAACGGCAATGCTTACTACTTTTAACGAAGTTGACATGTCGGAAATCTTTAGAATTAGAAAACAGTATAAAGACGAATTTTCTCAAAAACATGGCATTGGTTTAGGCTTTATGTCCTTTTTCACCAAAGCGGTTACACGCGCATTGCAGATGTATCCGGACGTGAATGCTTCGATTGATGGCGATTACAAAGTTAATTATGATTTCTGCGATATTTCCGTTGCTGTTTCTGGGCCTAAAGGTCTGATGGTTCCGGTGGTAAGAAACGCGGAGAATATGAGCTTCCGCGGTATAGAAGCGAGCATCAAGTCTTTAGCGGATAAAGTTCGTGAAGGCAACATCAGCGTTGATGAGATGACCGGTGGAACTTTCACAATCACCAATGGTGGTGTTTTCGGTTCAATGCTTTCAACGCCAATTATCAATCCGCCACAATCTGCAATTCTCGGTATGCACAATATTATCCAGCGTCCTGTGGCTGTCGACGGCCAGGTGGTAATTCGTCCGATGATGTATGTGGCGCTTTCATACGATCACAGGATCATTGACGGACGTGAATCTGTAGGCTTTTTGGTGGCCGTGAAAGAGGCGATTGACAACCCTGTAGAACATTTATTTAATGGTGATGAGCGTAAAGCGCTTGAACTTTAATTAAAAATTCAAAATTATAGACTAAAATTATTAAATCCCGTCCGAAAAGGCGGGATTTTTGCAGTTGGAAATTTAAAACACGGTTATGTTCTCAATAACTACCTTTGATATTAAAGTTACCGTTTATCCTGAGTACGACAGTAAGAACAGTTTTCCGTCGGAGAACCGTTTTGTTTTCCGTTATCATGTAACCATTGAAAATCTCAGCGATCATCCGATCTTATTGCTACGGCGCAAATGGCTGATCTACGATGTAGGTTTTGGCTATACGGAAGTGGAGGGCGATGGAGTTATAGGCCTCACGCCCGAAATTGGCGCTGGAGAAACCTTTAAATATTTTTCAAATGTCGTCTTGCGCTCTGGTGTTGGCAGTATGAACGGTACCTACTTCTGCACCCATCTGTCAAGCCATGAAGATCTTCAGATCGAAATTCCGAAATTCAATCTTCTTGCGGAAGTTTTACACAACTGATTTTAAAGTACTTTTAAATTTTTCCGAAGCACGTCATGTACTTCGTCGTTACGCGTCACCATCATATTCTGAAATGCAAGCAGCGAAATTTTTGCACAAACCTCGGCATCGTCGCCTGCTCTGTGATGCTTAAATGAAATCTGATGCTGCTCAGCCAGGTTTTTCAGGCCGTATCTATTGAGATTTTTCCATGATTTTTTCGCGATTGAGATGCTGCAGAGGTAATTGAGCTTCGGCTTGTAAAAACCATAATGGTCCAAGCAGCTGCGCAGAACACCCGCATCAAACCCAGCGTTGTGCGCGATCATGAGATTTCCGTACATCATTTCCTCAGCTTCATGCCAAATCTCATCGAAGGTGGGCGCGTCACGCACGTCATCTGGATAAATTCCGTGGACCGCCACATTTCGCGGATTGAAATACGGGAAACTGGGAGGTTTTAGCACCACGTTTGTGTTTTTACTATTTCGCCATTTTCTACCACGCAAATCCCCATCTCACACGCGGAATTCCGTTCATGAGTTGCGGTTTCAAAATCGATGGCGCAAAAATCAATCATTTTCTAAGACAGTTTATATTTAAATTATTCCAGAATATTATTTAAAGTTTCCTGATACAAGACAAAATCGGCCAAATCATCATGTCCGGCTTCCGGAATTTCTATAAATTTCATTTCAATATCAGGCTGCAGTTCACGGTAACGATCAAAAAGTTTCCGTCCCGAACTCACCGGCACAATTTTATCCAAAGAACCGTGAAACTGGTACAGCGGTACATTCAAACCCTCAATATTTTGGTTTGACAAGAAGTGATAGGTCATCCGTGGTGACACACGGTCAGTCACTTTCACCGGCAGCCAGCGGTTTACAACGTCCTGAAGGTTGTAAAACGCAGCTTCCAAAATAACCTGTTTGGGTTTGTTTTGCGCGCCGGTTTTCACCGCAAACGCGCCACCCAGGCTTCGTCCATACAACACAGTATTAGCTTCGCCATAATTTTTCCGGGCAAAATCATACGTTGCCTGTGCGTCGGCGTAAAGATATTGCTCATTTCTCGGGCCGCTGCTTTTTCCGTATCCACGGTAGTCCATTACCAGAACGTCGTAAGAAAACCTGGTGAGTTTTTCGGCTATTGTGCCCCAACGCGCCAGATTATCTGCATTGCCGTGATAATAAACAATTACGCCTTTGGGATTTTCAGTTTTAAAATGAATACAGTTTATTCTACCTTCAAAATCGGTGTCCCAGAAATGTTCTTCAAACGGCGACTTAAAATCAAAAACATGAGATTCATCCAGCACCGAAGGTAGAAAAACTACTTTTTCCTGTAAATATTTTAAAAGTTCGGGCATTGATGTCTTTCGCTGTTTTAATTTTTAAACCTGATCTGACTAAAATTTTCTGTGCTGCAAAGATAAGTTTAAACCAATTATTTCCGGTGAGAATATCCAAAACTCGTTTTATCAACGTCAATAAAAATTTTCCTTTCGTCGAAAATTTCCTGCATGACGCGGTGGTATTCCTCAAACTGATGCACGTTGATATGGCCCGCACCAAGAATAATATAAAGCCGCGTGAGTTTCAAATTTATCTCCGAAAGATCTACCGCAGTATTGACCGGTACCAGCTTATCGTCGCTGCCATGAATAATCTTGATCGGGCAGCGCACGTTTTTTAAATATTGAAATGTCGGCAGGTTATACCTTAAAAAAGGTCGCGCAGGCATAAACGGCAAATACCGGTGAACAGCTTTAGATAAAGAATACAGCGGAGAAGTAAGAATCAACAGACGCGGATTGTTTTTTGAGGCCAGTCGCGCTGCGAATCCCGAACCGAGAGACCGGCCGTAAACCACGATCTTATCTTCAGTGAATTCTTTTTTAGCCAGGTCGTAGATAAATTGCGAATCGCGTTTCATCGCATCAGAAGTACGTCTTCCGGTGCTTTTACCGAAACCGCGATAATCCATCATGATGACCTCATAGCCAAGCCGGGTGAAATCTATTGCGAATTTGCCCCAGCCTTTGATGCTTTTGGTGTTCCCTTTTAAGTATAGAACCACACCTTTTGGTTCATTTACCTGAAAATGCAGATAATTGATCGTCGCACCAGTTTCAGGTTCCACAGTTTTTTCCACCGCGCGTAGGTTGTCATAGGCAAACTGGAAATCTGCAGGAAGCTTTTCAGGCTGGAAGAAAAATCGGTGCTGGAAGAAATAGATAAGAATGCCCATGGTGAGCACAATAGCGACAAAAACAGCCAATATGGTATAAGCATTTTCATTCATTTCAATTATAAATGTAGCTTATTTTATTTAAAAACTGATTATCCTTAGAACTTTAAGAAATGTTTAAATATGATGAATTTCGAATTAAAATATTTCTTAGTCTGAGGACTTTTTCGAAGTCTTAAAGTTTCCGGAATCTGACCGTAAAAGCTGAAATGCGCTTTTATAACAGCTAAAAAATGCGGAAAACCCATTTTGAGACCAAAATGCACTGCAGCTGCCGCGTCCAGTATGAGCCTTGAAAACAACACCGGAATCAGCGCTTTTGCCGGTAGGTTTTTCAGTAGCATCGTGAAATTGTTTCGTATGTTTAGAAAAGTTTTGCGCGCGCTTTGCTTATTCAGTGTACCGCCACCGACGTGGTAAACTGCAGATTTCGCCGTATAAAAAATGCTGCGACCGGCGTTCTGAAGTCGCCAGCAAAGATCAATCTCTTCCTGATGCGCAAAAAATCTTTCATCAAAACCGTTCTGAGCCCAAAAATCTTCGCGACGGATAAAAAAACAGCACCCTGACGCCCAGAAAATTTCGGTTTCGTCATCATATTGGCCTGAATCTTTTTCCACACTCTCAAAAAGCCGTCCGCGACAATAGGGATAGCCTAAATTATCCAGAAAACCGCCTGCTGCACCCGCAAATTCGAATCTGTCACGATTGTTATAATCTAAAATTTTTGGCTGAATTACGGCAATTTGTGGATTGTTTTTAAATATTTCAATCACACACGTTAGCCAACCTTCCGTTACTTCCACATCTGAATTTAGCAGGCAATAAATATCAGCATCAATGTGGCGCAAACCTTCATTGTAGCCCGCTGCAAACCCGTTGTTACCACTGTTTTGAATTATTTTTACAGTTGGAAACGTACTTTTCACATAATCTGTAGAGCCGTCCGTTGAAGCGTTATCTATTAAGCAGATTTCGGTTTCGGGAGAATGCTGAATTACGGCCGGCAGGAATTTTTCGAGCCAGGATTTACCGTTCCAGTTCAATATTGCGATCGCGACTTTCAAATTTTTAATTGTTTGCGTTTTCGGTATCCATGAATTTCACCGCGTGCTGATATTTCCAGCGCCGGTGAGACCAAAGGTAATTTGAAGGGTTTTTGTTTACGGTGTTTTCCAGCAGTTTATGAAATTTTCTCACCACTTCATATTCGCCGAACTTTTCATTGTCTGGGTAAATGCGGTGATAATTTATCTGGTAGAATCCGCGTTTCACCTTTTTCATTTCGCAATACACAAACGCAAGATCCATACGTGTCGAAAGTTTGTCGTAGCCGATGAAGGCTGGTGTTTTTTGGTTTAAAAATTCCAAACCGTACGCGACTTCAGAGATGTGCGGCGTCTGGTCGGCCACAAACATGTACACCGAATTACCATCATTATTATTCCTGAATATATGACGGATGACCTCTTTTGCTTCAACGGCGGTGTTGCCAAAACGGTTTCTGATCGTTTTGATGCCTTCTTCCCAAAAGCCGCTCTGCACTTTTCGGTAAACCGGAAAACTGTTTTCCTGCGGAATGATAGTAGCAAGTGCGGTAAACCATTCCCAATTGAACACATGTCCGGCCAGCAAAATAATGTTCTTCTGTTCAGCCTTAGCTTCGGGAAAAATATCTTGATTCAGATGTTGCACGCGCACGCGAAGTTCCAGACTTGAAATGGTGAACGATTTTAAGGTTTCTACGATATAGTCAGCGAAATTCCGGTAAAAGTCTTTCTCGGTTTGTCTTAGCTCTGCAGTGCTTTTGAGTGGGAAAGAGTTGCGCAGATTTGCCGAAACTACTTTCCGCCGATACCTTAAAACATAGTATGAAAGCACAAAGATCAAATCCGCGAAGATATACAGAAGCCAAAGCGGGAACCGGGATATGGCTAATATGATTTTAAATAGAAATTTCATGTTGAAGTTTGCAAATTTAGCAATTATTAACGTGCTGATAGTCGCTATTTTTCGTTATTTTGCCATGCAATTTATTACTCCAAACAATGAACAGTTTTAAAACAAAAATATTATCATTTTCTCTCGTCGCAGCCGCGACATTGATGTCAGCACAAACCGCACAGAAAAATAACAACAGTAAGACAGCCGCTGAAACGCAGAAAACTATTGATGCAGAGGCCGCAAAGAAGGCTGCTGCTGAAGAAAAAGCCAGACTTCCCAAACCTTATAACGTAGAAGAGGACGCTGAAAAGAAAATTGCCGAACTGGTACTTAAAGCAAAAGCTGAAAACAAAAACATCATTCTTCAGGCCGGCGGCAACTGGTGCATCTGGTGTCTTAGATTTAACGAGTTTGTACATTCTACGCCTGAACTCAATAAGATTTTAGACGAAAACTACCTTTATTATCATCTGAATTTCTCTCCCGAAAATAAAAATGAAAAGGTTTTTGCTAAATACGACAATCCGGGCGCCAAATACGGTTACCCCGTTTTTGTAGTCCTGGATGCTGACGGAAAGATGATTCACACGCAGGACAGCGCCGTACTCGAAGAAGGTAAGGGCTACAGCGTTGAAAAAGTAAAAGAATTTTTACTGAAATATACCGGCAAATCTTAAATCAAGTAATGCGCTCCGAAATTTCGGGGCGTTTTTCTTTTTCTTAATTTTTAAATTTAAATAGCACTTTAGCACTTTTTTATTCCTCATTAAAAAACTAAATTTGTGCTCCACATAACGCCAAAAGAACAGAATGGATTCATACAAAAACCCACTTGAAGAGCGATATTCGAGCGAAGAAATGCTTTATAATTTCTCGCCGAACAACAAGTTCAGGAATTGGCGCAAACTGTGGATTGCGCTTGCCGAAATACAGAAAGATCTTGGCCTCAACATCACCGATGAGCAGATCTCGGCACTGAAAGACAACGCGGAAAATATTGATTTTAAAAAAGCTGCTGAATACGAAAAAAAGTTCCGACATGATGTGATGGCTCATGTCCACACGTACGGAGATGCCGCGCCCTCTGCGAAAGGCATTATTCACCTCGGCGCCACGTCCGCTTTTGTGGGAGATAATACCGATCTTATTCAGATGCGGGACGGACTTTTGCTTTTGCGCAGACAGCTTGTGAATGTGATCAGCGGACTTTCAGATTTTGCTATAAAGTACAAAGACCTTCCCACACTGGGTTTTACACATTATCAGCCGGCTCAGCTCACTACTGTTGGCAAGCGCGCGACGCTTTGGCTGCAGTCTTTGATTTTAGATTTTGAGGAACTTGAATTTTTTATTGAAACGCTTCGCTTCCGCGGTGTAAAAGGCACCACAGGAACTGCTGCAAGTTTTCTGGAGCTTTTCGAAGGTGATTATTCAAAAGTGAAACATCTTGATCGCGAACTTTCCAGACGTTTCGGCTTCGACAAAGTTTTCGGCGTTTCGGGCCAGACTTATGACCGAAAAATCGATGCTAAAGTCCTGGCGTTGCTGAGCAACATTGCGCAGTCGGCGCATAAATTTACGAATGATCTGCGGCTTTTGCAGAATTTAAAGGAAATTGAAGAGCCATTTGAGAAAGACCAGATCGGATCGTCCGCCATGGCCTACAAAAGAAATCCAATGCGTTCTGAACGTATCGGTTCACTGGCGAAATTTGTAATGTCGCTGTCATCCAGTTCCGCGATGGTAGCGGCTACACAGTGGTTTGAAAGGACACTTGATGATTCTGCGAACAAACGTTTGGCTATTCCGCAGGCATTTTTGGCCGTTGATGCAATTTTGCTGATCTGGAATAACATAATGAACGGGATTGTGGTTTACGAAAAGCGCATCCAGAAGCATATCATGGACGAACTTCCGTTCATGGCTACAGAATATATCATCATGGAGGAAGTGAAAGCCGGCGGCGACCGTCAGGAAATTCACGAGATTATCCGTGTACACTCAATGGAAGCTTCAAAAAAAGTGAAAATCGAAGGAAAGGAAAATGATCTTATTGAACGGATTCTGAATGATTCACGTTTAAAAATGGACAAGGAAAAATTTATGCAGGTCTTGGATCCTAAAAATTTTATCGGCTTTGCACCTGTGCAAACCGAAGAATTTATCGAAAATGAGGTGCGTCCTATTCTTGCTAAATATAACGGACTCATCGGTCTGGACTCCGATCTGAAAGTTTAAAATGATTTTGCAGGCTGTTTTGTCTGCATTTTTTTTTGTTATTTTTAAAATTTAGCAATACGTAAACTGATTTTAATCAATAAAAATAAAGGCAAGTTCAAGCTAGCTTCGCCGATGAAAATATCAATATGAAGACCCGAATTTTTGTAGAAAAACGTGGAATTTTCGATGTAGAAAGTCCGCAGATTTTTAGTGAGCTGAAAAACATTGTGCCCAATCTTGAAAATGTGAAAGTGTACAACATTTACGATATTTTCGGGCTCGACAGTTCGGAAATAGAAAGAGTGGTTTTCAATACTTTCGTCGATCCTGTAACCGACATTTTGCATGATGAAAATCCGGCGAAAGACCTCTTTTTTGCGATGGAGTTTTTGCCCGGTCAGTATGATCAGCGCGCGGATTCTGCACAGCAGTGCATCACGCTACTCACCGGGCGGACAGATTCTACTGTACGAACAGGAAAACTGATCGAATTGTTTGGTGTTGAACGTGACCAACTTCACGTTTTAAAATCTCATCTCATAAATAAAGTCGAAAGTCAGGAAAAAGATCTCTCAAAACTCGAGATTCCTCCGGTTGAAAGACCGGGTCCGGTTGTGATTCACGATGGTTTTATCGCCTGGACTGAATCTAAACTTAAAGATTTTTACAAAAATCATGGTTTTGCTTTCGGTTTTGATGATTTACTTTTTATTCAATCTTATTTTAAAGCGGAAAACCGAGACCCGACCGAGACCGAACTCAAAGTTTTAGATACCTACTGGAGCGACCACTGCCGACACACTACGTTTGAAACGGAACTTACCGGCATCCAGTTTGAAGGAGCTTTTAAAGAAACCTTACAAAGAATTTTTAGTGATTATCTCGAAAAGCGAAAGTTTCTTGGCAGAGAGGCTAAACCGGTTTCGCTGATGGATCTGGCCACCGTTTGTGCGAAATATTTCCATAAAACAGGAAAACTCGAAAATTTAGTGATATCCGATGAAATCAACGCGTGCACGGTCGAGATTGAAGCAGAATTTGACGGCAAAAAGGAACCTTGGTATTTGCTTTTCAAAAATGAAACACACAATCATCCGACCGAAATCGAGCCTTTTGGCGGTGCATCTACGTGTCTGGGCGGTGCAATCCGCGATCCGCTTTCCGGACGTGCTTTTGTCTATCAGGCTATGCGTCTCAGCGGTGCTGCAGACGTATTGGAACCTATTTCCGCTACAATTCCCGGCAAATTGCCGCAGCGAACGATTACAAAACAGGCAGCGAACGGCTATTCATCGTACGGAAACCAAATCGGTTTAGCCACAACGCATGTAAGCGAAATTTATCACGAAGGCTACAGAGCAAAGAGAATGGAAGTTGGATTTGTCGTCGGAGCTGTTAAAAAAGATTGGGTTCGCCGGGAAAAACCTGTTGATGGCGATATCGTAATTTTATTGGGAGGTGCCACAGGTCGGGACGGCGTTGGTGGTGCAACGGGCAGCTCAAAGGAACAGGATGAAACCGCAATCCACACTTTATCTACAGAAGTTCAGAAGGGAAATCCGGTGGAAGAGCGCAAGATTCAAAGGCTTTTTAGAAATCCCAAAGTTACTTCGCTGATAAAGAAGTCGAACGATTTTGGGGCGGGTGGCGTTTCAGTGGCGATCGGGGAGATTGCGGAATCACTTGACATTAATCTTGATGTTTTGCCTTTAAAATATGGTGGTCTGAACGGTACCGAATTGGCCATTTCCGAATCGCAGGAGAGAATGGCGGTAGTGATAGAAGCAAAAGATAAAGAAGACTTTATAAAATACTGTCAGGATGAAAATATACGCGCCGTGGAAGTTGCCAGGGTAAATGACTCCGGGCGTATGCAAATGTACTGGCGCGGGGAAAAGATTGTGGATTTGAGCCGCGGTTTCCTTGACTCGAACGGATGTGCGAAAAGTCAAGATGTAGAAGTTACGCACCTTAAAAATGTTAAGACCAATTCACCGGCTTTTTCAGAGGACGCTTTTTATAAAGCACTTTCAGATAAATCCTCGGCCTCACAAAAAGGACTTGTAGAAATGTTTGACTCGTCTGTTGGTGGAACGACTGTATTGATGCCGTTTGGCGGACGGTATCAGTTAACCGAAGCAGAAGGCAGCGTCCAGACGTTGCCGGTTTTAGATGCCAAAAACGTGGAGACCGTTTCGCTGGCGGCCTGGGGTTTTGATGCAGAAATGTCTTCACAGAATTCGATGATAGGTGCAGCGAATGCTGTGGTAGAAAGCGTGGCTAAAATTGTTGCGATGGGCGGCGACTATCGGAAAATCAGGCTTAGTTTTCAGGAGTATTTCGAGAAACTCGGAAGAGACCCGTCAAAGTGGGGTAAGCCATTAGCTTCGCTTTTAGGCGCCTATGACGCGCAAATAAATCTCGAACTGGCTGCCATCGGCGGGAAAGATTCCATGAGCGGGACTTTTCAGGATATACATGTGCCACCAACGCTGATTTCGTTTGCATGTGCCAGTGGACTCAAGAGAAATATCATTTCTCCGGAGTTTAAAAAAGTGGGGAATAAGCTGTATTTTTTTCATCATATTCCGTCTGAAAGCGGTCTTCCAGATTACGTCGCATTAAAGCAAATCTTCGAATTTATTTTTAAAAATATTGAGAGTGGTTGTATAAAATCGGTCAAGACCGTGAAGGATGGCGGCGTGGCAGTCGCACTTGCTAAAATGAGTTTCGGCAACATGTTGGGTGCTGAGGTCTGTGTGCCTGATGATTTACTTTTAATGAAAAGCTGTGGCAGTTTTATAATAGAAAGTACAGAAATATTAGATCATTCGTTACTTCAATTTATTGGTGAAGTTAAAAGTCATGAAAAATTGATAATCAATAGTTTTAAGTTTAATATTGAAAAATTACTTGAAATAAACAGTTCTGTTTTTGAGCAACTTTTTCCCACAGTTGAATCCGAAAAAATTGAATTGCGAATTGATTTGAATCTTAATAGTGTAAGTCAAAAGCCGGTAATTTTACGCAAGCATAATCTTGTGTCACCGCGTGTTTTCGCACCGGTTTTTCCGGGTACCAATTGCGAATTCGAGACTCAGAACGCTTTCACAAGAGAAGGTGCATTGGTCCGAAGTCTGCCACTGATCAATCTGAACAGCCAACTTTTGAAAGAGAGTATTGACGCCTGGATTTCGGAAATCTCGCAGGCACAGATTCTGGTGTTTTCCGGTGGATTTTCCGCGGGTGATGAGCCGGACGGTTCAGCGAAATTTATTGTAAATGTGCTTAAAAATCCATCGATGATGGAGGCGGTTCAACGTTTTCTGGAACGGGACGGAATGATACTCGGTATCTGTAATGGTTTTCAGGCGTTGGTTAAATCGGGGTTGTTGCCCTTTGGTGAAATTCGTGATTTGGACGCAGATGCGCCTACTTTAGCCCACAACGCCATCCGGCGGCATATTTCCCAGATGGCCGATGTGCAGATCAGCAATGATTCCTCGCCTTGGCTGAAAGGAATGAAAGACCAGATTTACACGATTCCGGTTTCGCATGGTGAGGGCCGGTTTGTAGCGTCAGAAAAAGTGATTACGAATCTGTATCAAAATGGACAGATTGCGACGCAATATGTGGATCTTGACGGAAATATTTCGCACGGTATGCCGTTCAATCCAAATAATTCACTTTTTGGAATTGAAGGAATCACAGACAGGTCAGGTAAAATTTTTGGCAGAATGGGACATCCTGAAAGATTCGCGGAGGGATTATTTAAAAATATTCCAACCGCTGATTATCACAATATATTCCGGAATGGAGTTGAATATTTTAAATAAAATTATAAGCTTTATAGCTTATAAAGTTATATTATAAGCTTTTTGACTTATAAAGAAGACTTATAAGCTATTAACCTTATAATCAATAAATATTAGCAAAACAACTTATATTGATTGTTTATAAGCAAATTAGCTTATATTTGTATTATGATTGCAGTCATTACTGGTGATATTATTAGCTCACAAAACGTCGATCCGGAATCCTGGTTGGGAAAACTTCGCGAATTGCTGGCTACGTGGTCGGAAACTCCGGAAAACTGGGAGATATAC
>JAEZYN010000008.1 GCA_023419095.1 Bacteroidota bacterium
CGATATACGTAATTAGAATAATCGTGTTTACTTTCAAATTCCTCAGTTAAAACATCATTCTTTGGAGTTTGAGGTAATATATGTTCAATTTGTAAATTATACAGATAATCTTTTCCTTTTATCGGAAAATTAGATTTCGATAATATTGTATTCTCAATCATCCCTAATACATATCTTTCTCTGTAAAGTGGACTATAATGATAGTGAGTTAAAGTTGGGAATTTAATTAAAAATTCACCTAACCTTTCTTTGATATAAGGTACCATATTTTGTTCAATAACTTCTGCGACCTCATCAATAGTATTTTTATTTCGGAGTTTTATTGCCCATCTGGTAAATTGGTTTTCATTGTTTTTAGCCTGAATCCCTAAACTCACACTGTAAAAAAAGAAACTTTCTATTTGCTTGCCTAAATATTCAATAACATCTGTGGTTGCGCTATCATTAAGTGCCATCAATAGGATTAGATGTTGTCTCGATTTATATTTATTAATAAATCCTATGTTGGTAATATTAGGATATTCTCCTCCGTCTTTTACTAATTCTGTTGCAATAACTAAATCCGAATATCTTTTAGACATTTTTTTTAACTCCTTAGCAAAAATAAGTGGTTGAGTTTCATACTTAGTATCATTTTTACCCCTTTCAGATAAAAACCATTTGTAAATATCATCTTCTCTTAGAATTCCATCATAGTATCTGGACATTAAAAAATATCTAAGAAATCGTAAAGGCGTATTGTCTTCTTTACACTTTTGAAGATTATGGACTATATCTTTCCAAATATCCTTAATGTTATTAAAATCTGCAGGTTTAGCTTTACTAAACAAAAGATTTTTCACCAAATCCATTGCATTGAGCCCAGCTCCCCTTTGATTAATTGTTTCGAAAATCTTTAATGCACTACTCAGATTTTTTGATTCGATTAGAACTAATTCTATTTTGGTAAGAAAATATTTTGCGTAGTTGGTTATTGCCTCGACGCTATCATTTAAATAAGTTTCTAAATGATTCTTGATTTTGTAATAGGCTTGCTCCATCTTAATAATCGAAGGAGACTTCAAATCATTAAAATCTGTTTTAGAAATTAATGATTCCAAATAACCTTTACTCTCTTCATACTGCAATTCTAACCTCATTTGAATTTCATCACTATCCATATCAAAATCAGATAGAAGTTCTTCAATATTTTTAAGATATTGCTCTTGCTTTCTGTCTAAATCAACTTCTTGTAATAAATCACGAAAGGCACATAAAGTGAGAATTATTGTAGTAAGTCTCTGTTGCCCATCTATAACATCAAACTTTTCTTTATTAGCTACAATAATTATTGACCCAATGAAATAACCTTTTTGTTTTGTTACGTCTTCATCGTATTCATTATCGATATCTATAAGAAACTGTTCTACCTGATCTTCTGGTTTCCAAACGTATTCTCTTTGATAATCTGGGACTATAAAAAAATAATCCTTTAATTTTGATATACTTTTTACTTCTGCTTTTATTTCCATATTAATATTAAATAATTTGTGTTTTATCTCCAAATATTTGCTGTCTGCGCATTATAAACATTTACCTTACAATCAAACTTACCTTGTATATTCTTGATATGTTCTAAATCTGCTTCAGAATAAACTCCAATATAAATACTAAATAGTTTTTCTCCAGACTGTGCACCACGCAATGAAGCTTTATTTACAGCGTCAATAATATGTTCATCATATTCACCAAAATTGAAACCGAAAGAAACCAAAGAACCTGTAATTTTAGACAAGCTCTCGTAACAGAATGTCAAATATCTATTATGGTAAATATGATTAAGCTTCTCAGTTCCGTTTCCTGCTGTGACAAATATTGGATATTCTTTATTATCCATCAATAAAATCATAAAGGGCATTATAGGAAAATATTTTATGGTCGTACGCCATACTAAAACCATTTCCCATTATTAAATGCTTGGGGTAAGGTCTCTTATTTAGTTTTTTAATAACTGATTGATAATCTTGAAGATCATCAAATTTGAAATCTTTAGGAATGTTGTCTTTTGCCATAAGTTAATTTTCGTTTCTTGGTTATCATTTTAAGTTTATATCCTTCTTCAATTTCTCTCTAATAATCTTCTCATCCTCCTCTTTATTCCTCAACAAACGCTTCCCTTTCCTATGTCCAAATTCCGAATAATCAAACTCGATTAATTCCAATTCATTTTTGGGAATTTCTGTCCTGCGCAATTCATCATATTTCTTTCTCTGTTCGCCTCTGCTTATTCCTGAAGAAGTCACTCTTTTATCAAAAAATGCGACCGCTTCTGTATGTTGCTTTTCCCGATACTCTATGACCAATTTCAGAGTCGGATAATAAATATCAACCGGAAGCTTTGTTCCCGAATCTCCTCTCAAAAAATCAAATCGATATTGTCGCAGACCTTTCAAACCCAGAACTTCATCGCAAATATCTAAGATGTATGCTTCATCGCTATTACCTCTTTTGGTCACTCTTTGAGCTTTATTTGCTTTGAGAGTAGACTTATCAAACGTTTTATTACTTGATAAACTTTCTTCAATAGTTACGACACTAAGAAAATCCGCAACGGTATATCCATTTCCAATACCTGATTCCCGAGCGTAGAATCCCAGATTGCGAATCTTTTGCCTTATTCCTTTCTGCTTTACAGAATCTGATTTTAGTTTTTGCTCAATAAGCAATATGATTTGCTCAGCTTCTTCTTTTGTGAAAATAGATTTTCCTTTCATAAGCTATCAGTTGTTTTTAGATGATTTCCAAAAATGAACAAAAACTGCTCAATCTGCTCTCCACTTACCTTATATTGCTCTGAAAGCTGACTCATTATTTGAAGATAAGCGCCATACATCTTCACCGAATTATACTGAGATATTTCCGAAAGTGGTTTAAATTCAGTAAAAACGTTATTTTTAAAAACACGAATCAAACGCTCATCCAAGATCAACGCCGGCACACCATCAAATTTAAAATCACGAAAATAAAGCAGTTTAGAATAAGTAGCTAAGCCTAATCCCTCGATTTTATTGAGTTTGCCTTGTAACTCAGACAAATCATCTTTCTTTAAAAAAGCTCTGTCTGGAACACTTAAAATCTCTGATAAAGTATTGATATTTTTATAAATATTCTCAAAGTTTTTCCCACGCATCCCTTTTGGGTAGCCCCACAAAATTGTTTTTAGGATAAACGATTCTATATTATTGGTATTGTGTACATCATTACGGCTTAAACAGATACTATCAGAACCCTTAAATATTTCTTGAAAATGAATATCTGAAAGACTCTTCTGCCAATTGCTTGCTTTAATTGTAAAAGATTGGTCTGCCACTGGAAGAGCTTGGATAAGATGAGTGTAATTATTTATTGACATAAATCGTATCATTACTTAACTTATCGAGTGAGATTAAATTCTTTGAATTCATCACCTAAAAACTCAAACTTCTTTCTAAAGAGTGAAGAAAATTTCTTATTTGCTGTAGCAAAAAATATTTGCTTCTTTTCTTTAACAATGAAATATCTTAAAAAATCTAAGAATGATAAAGCATTAAAATCATCAATGAAAGTCACGGGATCATCAAAAATCAGAACGTTAGGGCCATTTTCTAATTTTCTATTTAAACTGATAAAAATCGATAAAACTAAAGCTGCTCTCTGTCCTGTACTAATTTGTGAGATTTCATATTGTCTACCATCTTTTACCAAGACTAATTTATTAGACAGATATTCAATATTTTCAAACTCTTTTGGAGAATGTATTGTTGTGAAAATATCCTTTATTTCATTCAAGTTATTTCTGAAGAAATCCTCTAATGTTACATCTTCACTATTATTACTTAATTTATCTAATGTTTCAACAGCTTCATTTAATCTACTATTTAAACTTTTTAAACTAGGCAAAGAATTTTGAATTTCTTCATTTGAGGTTAAAAGTTTTTTTATTTCGTTCTGACTATTTTGGATTAGGCGGAATGTATCTAAGTTTTTGCTTAAAAGTTCTAAATCTTTAGACACATCAATGATATTTTTATCACTTGGAATATCTAAATAGCGATTTAAATTTTCAAAGCTGAAACTCAATGAATCGACTACATTATCATTTGATTTAATGATTTCTTCAATTTTATCAAAACTATCAGTATATGATGATAGTTTTAGTGCCTCATTTAAATCTTTAATTAATTTATCATTATTAACTTTGTAATTCTCAATTTCACTAGTACTTTTATTTATTTGATTTTTAAGAATATCTATAATCTTAATTATTTCTTCTTTACTTAAAATATCAACATTTGGGTATGCCGTTTGTAATCCCAATTTTAAGGTAGAAAACTCAGAAATAGACCCACTTATACTATTTAAATGGAAGTAAAGTTTATCATATGTTTCTTTTTCGGATAAGACTTGTTTTTCTTTATTTATCCTATCCTCGATGCTTTTGTTAATTTGAGACAAATCTAAATCTCTGTAGTTATTTAAAAAGTTTGAAACTACAAATTCATATTGCTTTAAGTTTTTGATTTCAATTTCTATATGTAATATTTCCTTACTTAGTTTTTCTAGTGTCTGATATTTAACATTTAAAATGCTTTTCAGATTATCATTTTCAAAATTGCCTTCCAGTTTTAATAAAAGTTCAGAATATGTTATTTCTTGCTCGCATAACGGACAACTATTGGAATGATGATTATGATTTAAAATTTCTTTTCCAATATTCCTTAGTTCGGTTATTAATTTTTCATTTTTTGAAAAACCTTGCTGCAATATTTCATATTCTCCTTTTAGTTCCTTGTGAGACTGATTTTTAGTATTTAACAATATTTCTTTGGACGAAATTAATTCAGGAAGGTATTTCTTTTCTTCAGATAATTTTAGAATATCTAATTGTAAATCACTTAAATCTTTAAGCGTTTTTATAATTGAAAGTTGAACTTCAATTCTTTTGTAATTTATATCTAAATTTTCAATTTTTGAACACTCTTCAATTTCTAAATATTTGTAAAACGCATTAATTTTTGAAAGAATATTTTCGTTTTTTTGTCTATCAAGAGTAATTTCATTTGATTTTTCAAAATTCAAATTAAAAACTTTCTTATTTTCTGTCACTAAGTTTTTACGAAATTCAACAACACCTTTAACCTCTTTAAACCTATTATAATTTGTTATTTTTTTAGATAAAATAAAGTCTAATTCATTTTTAATTTCATTAACAAATAAACCTGAAACTGAATAATTAGATTCGTCATAAGTAGCTTTATAACCAAGGCTGAAAATGTTTGATTTAATATTTCCTTTTAATTCATTAAAATTTTCACTGTTTTTTAAATCACTAATACGCTCTTGGTTTTTCTTTAATTCATCTGATTTTTGACTAATTTCTTTGGATGTTTTATTTAATTCAGTCCGAAGCCTTGGTCGGATTTTTTCAATCTTATCTTTTAAAACTGTAAATTCCTCACCTAAAATAATTTGCTTTAATGACTCATTTATTACACCAGAATCTTCGGCATTTGAAAACTGATGAGCAGCATCTGTATTAAAAAAATTAAATTGATTGAAGGATTCGAAAGTTCGATTTACTTGTTCAGAAAGACGTCTATTATACCACTTGTTACCTCTTTCTTTATAGATTCTATTATTATGAGAATATGTATCTTTTATATCATCGTTTAGAATTGCGGTGATAGAATTAGGGACTTCATCTTTACGATTATTACGCTGAGATTTTCCTGTAAGTATCAATTCTATAGATTCTAATAAGCTAGTTTTTCCCACACCATTTGAACCAGTAAATAAATTCACAGCGCCAAAATTGAATTCTCGCTGTTGAGGAAATGGTCTGTATTCATCACTTAAGCTTATTGAATTTATTTTTTTTACTACAGGAATATGATCTAAACTTCTTTCTACTCTTTGAATAATTGCTGATGATTTACCATTTAGAAAATTTCTAATTATACTATCATTTGATGCTGGACTGTACAACTCTTGCAATCCAACTTTGTTTAATTTAGTTTTCCAGTCGGAAGTAATATCAGGTAGCTCACTACCTCTTGATGCTTCTAATTTAAAATAATCTAGAAACTCCTTATCAGTAAAAATTAATTTGCGAGCATACTTATCATCGGTAAGAATCCTGAATTTCAATTCATCAGAAACATTGCTGTTAATAAATAACAAATAAATGTTCCATTGAAGCGTTTCTTCTTGATTGTAAAACTCCTCTGCCAAATATTTATCTTGTAATTCTTCAAATTCCTCTTCTGAAATTTTCTGATTAAAATTTAAATAGTAAATACCTGCAGGTTTGTCATTGATTTTTAATTGCCCTTTATAAAGTTCATTCTCTACCAATTTAAAATCAGTAAAAAATTGTTGAGAGTGTTCTATTAACTGTAGTCTATTCATATCTTTTTATATGATTGAATTATTATCACTTGGAACTTCTGTGATACTTCCTGCCTCAGGATTAGATTTATGTAAAATTGTATTCCCTTGTTTGTAAAATACAACAACAGTATATTTACCCGGTGATTCTTCATCAAACAATTTTTGAATTTCACTGTAAGTCTTGTTTACAACTTGCGGACTAACTGCAGCTCCAACATAACAAATTGTTGCTCTTTCCATAGTCCCAGTATCATTTACAACATTATAATTATAATGGTATTTATGTGCATCAGTTCCATAAGCTAATGAAATACCCTTACTTTTTAGATGTTTAATACTTGCAGGATATAATGAAGTATTGGGGATTATATTTTTGTCTAATTCGAAGATATTTGTGCAATTCATACTTCTTGTCGCCTCACTTGATTCATAGGTGTCTTCAGTATAAGTTATCCTAGGATTACATTCATTTGCTTCGTTCAAAGTAAAACTATTCAAGTAAATTACTTCTGACCATTTCCCTTTTTCCTTTCCTTTTACTTTTCCAGTAGAAATATTTACTAATCGCTCTTTATCTACAATTGTTTTATCAGTATTTAGTAAATAAGAATTTTCAACGCCTCTATTTATTAAAAAATCAATATGATTATCTGTTATTTCATTTAACTCATTTAAATTAATAGCTGCGTCAAAATTAAATATCTTATCTACTGAGGGACCTTCTCTCATTTGTTGGACATCATTACCTGCATCAATACTAACGGGTTTATTATTAATTTTGAAAAGTTCAATTTTTCCATTTAGGAAGTATACACGTTTATTACGCAGTATTTGTAAAAAATATAATCCTTTTTTATGATTACTAATTATCTTTTGTGTACTAAAATCTAAGTCAGCATCAGAAGTCCTAAAATAAATAGCACTTCTAGGAGTATTTGTATCTTTATATAAACGTTTACCATTAACAAAAGTAGTTTCCAATCCCCAATTCAATGTGATCAGTTCTCTTTTGTCTTTCTCCATAACGATATTTTTAAATGCTATGAAATCTTTATGAGAAGGATTCGGATTATATTGTAAGTTCAAAATTAAAAATGGAGAATCAGTCCAACTATGATTTTTTACTAATTCAGGTATTAAAGATGCATTAAAGTTTATAGCTTGCGAACAAATGAATGAGATTAGGCGAATTGAATTATTATCATTCTTCAGTATATAAATACTTTCTCCTTCAATAAGATTGTCCGCTTCCAATTGACTAGAGCGTAATCCACCCATATGTCTTGTTTTAAACTGAATTAGAATGATAAGTTTTTCAACTTCATTATGTTCACCTTTAAATATATAATATAAAGGATCTACATAGTTTTTATCTGAATTTGAGTAACAATCTTCAAAATGTATATATAAGTTTCCAGAATTATTTTCTCGTAAAGAATTTAATTCTTCTTTGCTTAGTGACTCACCACCCAATGCCCAAAGTTTACTCTGTGCTGGCTGTAAATCTTGATTAGTTATTATTTTTTGAATTACAGACTTAGGACAAGAATACTCTGGTGATAACACCAATGCTATATTCTCTTCCTTAGCCTTAGTTAAAACACTAATAAACTTTTCTTTTGCTTCGGTTTGATCATTATTTCCAATACGAGTACTGTCGGCAAAAAAAACACCTTTATGCTGATAAAGAAAAAAACTATTACGTTGAGTGTCACGTTTCAGAATTTCTAATTCTGTTGAAATTTTGAGATGATTTATATCTATAAAATTCATTTATATTATTTGGTGTTTTTGTTTAATCAATTTTCACCTTCCCCGTCACCAACTGATCTATCAGCACCGTCTTATACTCCTTCAGCTTTTCTATTTCCTGCTCTTTCAGCGTGATGGCTTTGGAAATTTTTGCTTCTATGTTTTCTAAATAAGAAACGATTTGGCTTTGTTCATGGCTTGGTGGTGTTGGAATAGAAATATTATTGATAAAATCAGCGCTTGCTCTCGGCATTTTTGCTCCATACGTAGAAGAGTCTACTAATTTTATAAAAACATCTGAAAGCAAAACTCTTTGATAGTAGGAAGCATTTGAACTTGTGTAAACTAGAAACTCTGTAGAACAGATTCCATCAAATTCACTGAGATAAACTTTAGCTAAATAAGGTCGGAGTTTTCCAAATAGAATATCATCTTTATAAAAAACATTTGCTAAACCTTCAACTTGAGAATCTGTTGGCAAATATTTTCCAGTTTGCGATTCAATATTTTCCATTCCAACATAAATCTTCTCCGTTGTTTTGCTTTCAATTTTTTCATTTCTCATTGTTAGCACATATTTCAACTTCCTCACCTCCCAATGCTCTGGTATCTCCCCAATCCAATCCACACCGCTGTCTTTCATTAGTACGGTAGCATCCAAACCTTTGGTTACGGCTTGCTGTATCAGGATTTGTCGGCGTTCTTTGAGCAGTTGTATTTCTTTTTGGCGGATGACAATGGTCTGGTCTATCTTGGCGGTTTTGTCATCCAGAAATTCGGCAATGGCAGTTTGCTCTGAAAGTGGTGGTAAAATTGTTTTAAAAGAGAAAAAACTATCTTTAGGTATTGTATTCCTTAAGCCTCTATATAAAAATTTAAGCCTCTTCTTCTCATCTAAATTGAGATAAAAATAGTAAAGAAACTTTTTGTCTGCAGTTGGTTTAGTATCAAAAACAGTATATGCTCCTGTTATCATTCCGTCAAAATCAGACAAACCAACAGTTCTAGGCGTTTCTTCAACATCAAAAAGACAAAAGATAAAATCATCTTTCTTAACTTCCTGATAGGTATCAAACTCAGCAGGAAATTTTCCTTCAGGATTTTCCATATCTCTTTTAATTACTCCTTTCAATGTAAGAGATAACAAATCATACTCATTTGATCTTTTTCCAACTTGACTTTTTTTCAAATTGAAGATATATTTATTC
>JAEZYN010000011.1 GCA_023419095.1 Bacteroidota bacterium
TCTATGCTTACCTCTTCTATCGTTTCTACGTCATCATCTTTCCGGCACGAGTTCAGTGCCAGAGTGGCTATGGCGATACCGAGGAATATTTTTTTCATTTTTAAAGAATATCGTTAAATTGCTAAAATTTTAATCCAGCAAAAGTATAAATAAATTATGAGAATCGATAAATTTTTATGGTGTGTAAGGTTCTACAAAACACGCAGTATAGCCGCTGATGAAATAAAAAAGAACCGCGTATCCATCGCCGGCACTGCGGTGAAATCTTCACGCGAAGTGGTTCCCGGAAACATCATAAAGGTAAGAAAAAACCAAATCGATTATCAGCTTGAAGTCTTAAGTATTCCGAAAAGTAGGGTAGGGCCAAAACTTGTTCCGCTCTACATCGCTGATAAAACCGAAAAGGAACAGTATGAGATTCTTAAACTTCGGAATCTGAACCAGGACTACTACCGCAACCGCGGCGAAGGCCGCCCAACCAAAAAAGACCGCCGCAGCATGGATGATTTTATTGAAAATGATGCTGATGTGTCTGCGGAAGAGTCAGATTGGGATCAGTTTTTTACAGGTGTGGATGATGGAGATGATTAAAGCATTGCCCAAATTTCATCTGCCACCTGTTCGGGGTTTTTGCCGTCAGTTGATACGGTAAATTTGGCTTTCGAATAAAAAAGATTGCGCTCAAAAAGATGTTTTGCGATAAATTCCGGCAGATCTTCCGGCGCAAGACGCGCGATCAGAGGTCTTTTATCCATTTGAGGAGAAAGGCGTGTGACAAGAGTGGCTACACTGGCTCGCAGAAAGAAGCTCTCGGTATGGCGGTTAATGGTTTCCATGTTGTCATAAAAGCAGGGCGTTCCGCCGCCAAGGCTCAGAATTCCCGAACTATGACTGTTAAGCAGCTGCTGTAATGTTTCTTTTTCCTGCTTTCTGAAATATATTTCGCCCCTTTGAGCAAAGATTTCAGGGATCGACATTTTATTTCTTAAAGAAATTTCTTTATCAAGGTCAATTATTTTCAATTGAAGTTTTTGGCTCAAAACTTTGGCAACGTGAGATTTACCACTACCCATGTATCCGACGAGTGAAATAATCATCTTTCAATTTTGTACAAATTACCAAAAAAATTTTGAGATTTTAAAAAAACACCTATCTTTGCACCACTTTAAAACACAGCATTCCTGCCGATTATTCGAGCAAAATGACTGTATTAGTAAAGTGGCCGACTCGGTAGCTCAGCTGGTAGAGCAATACACTTTTAATGTATGGGTCCTGGGTTCGAATCCCAGCCGGGTCACAACTAAAATTCCGTCTCGCATATCAAAGACGAGACGGAATTTTTTTTGCCTGCGTGGTGAAATTGGTAGACACGCCATCTTGAGGGGGTGGTTTCCTACGGATGTGCTGGTTCGAGTCCAGTCGCAGGCACCATTAAAATTTTAAATGTTGAATTTTAAATTTTAAATTAATAATTTTTGTTTTTCATGTTTCGGCATGTATAATCTGAAATTTATAGTTTAAAATCCGTGATTTCAATGACTCGGTAGCTCAGCTGGTAGAGCAATACACTTTTAATGTATGGGTCCTGGGTTCGAATCCCAGCCGGGTCACTACTTACTCCTCGGAGTAGTTTTTTTCATATTAATATTTTGTGATTTGGTGATCAGAAGTCTTCTCTATCGGGGAGACTTTTGGCGTTTTTAGGGGTCTCAGTCGAGGTGTAAATTGTCAATCAGACGCACATCACCTACAAAGACTACCAAAAATGCCCTGTAGCTTCGGTCTTTGTAGAAGAAATCGGTTTGCTGCAATGTTTCTTCGTCAGCGATCTCAAAATATTCGAGCTGCATGTCTTTTTCCGCCTCGAAAATTGCCTTCACCCGTCTGTTGATTTCCGGAATCGTAATAATCCGAAACCAATCATTTACTTTGTTTAAAGTCTCAAAGATAAGTTTCGCCGCCGCACGCTGGTCTGTGCTTAAACGCTGGTTACGCGAACTCATCGCCAGACCGTTTGCTTCGCGGTAAATTCCGACACCGTGTATGGAAATCGGCAGATTGAGTTGTGCGGCAAGTTTCTTCACAATGGCAAGCTGCTGATAATCTTTATCGCCGAAATAGGCATTATCCGGTTTTATCTGCCGGAAAAGTTCTTCTACCACCGTCCCGACACCATTAAAATGACCAGGACGGAATTTGCCTTCCATTTCATTTTCAAGGCCACCGAAATCGTAGCTTTTGCTTGACAGCCCATTGGGGTACAGGTCTGCAACTTCCGGCAGATAAACCGCGTCTACTAAACCCGATTCCTGGAGAACTCTGATGTCAGTCTCTACATCGCGGGGATATTTTTCGAGATCTTCCGCATTGTTAAACTGCGTGGGATTGACAAAAATAGAAGAGATCACCAAGTCATTCTCCTTCCTTGCCGCGGCATAAAGTGAGATGTGACCCGCATGCAGTGCACCCATTGTAGGTGCAAAACCGATCTTCAGACCCATTTCGCGGTTACGCTCTACAAAAGCTTCGATCTCGTTCTTATGTTTAAATATTCGCATGGGTCTTTATAATTTTTGTAAAAGTAATTATTTCCTTAAAAAAAGCTTTATTGATAACAGAATTTTTAATCTTCAAAACCTGCATTGTCACAACATTTATTAAAATTTGTTAATTAAAAATTATTAGCTTAAAATTTCGTAATTTTGCGCAACAGAATTTTCTGCCTATATCTTAGAACAACGATAGAATTTATGTCGAATCAAAAAATATTGTACGTTACCACTGAAATGTTTCCGTATCAGGAAGATAGCAACATCGCAACTACGGTAAACAAAATGTCGCTGAGAATGCACCAACAAGGCCACGATGTACGTGTTTTCATGCCAAGGTTTGGGCAAATAAGCGAGCGTAAATTTCAGTTGCATGAGGTAATCCGACTCTCTGGCATGAACATTATCATCAACGATCTCGATCAGCCACTGATCATCAAAGTTGCGTCATTGCCCGGCGAGCGTCTTCAGGTTTATTTTATAGACAATGATGAGTACTTCAAACGGAAGCAGTTTTATCTGGATGACAATAACGAACCTTTTTCAGATAATGACGAGCGCGCCATTTTCTTCGCCCGCGGCGTGATAGAAACCATAAAAAAACTTAACTGGGTGCCGGATGTGATTCACCTGAATGGCTGGATGGCGTCTTTCGTGCCACTTTATCTCAAGACTTTTTACAAAAACGATTCGTACTTCAAAGACACAAAAATTGTGTTGTCTGTCTATAACGAAGATGACGCACAGCTGGACCCGTCTGTGGAGGAAAAACTGAAATTCGACAATATAAAGTCTTTAAATGCGTTCAGTAATCCTAGTTTCCGCCAGTTTGTTGTAGAAAGCATGAATCTGGTAGATGTGGTGGTGAAAGGTGACGAGTTCCTGCAAGATGGTCTGGAAGAGGCTTTCAACGGCAGTACTGCGCAGAAGTTTGACTATCTGGAGGCAGATACTATCGAGAAATTATACTAAAAAAATCAACTTTACTTTAATGATAAAAAAATTCACAAAGTTGCTGAATATTACAGCGTCGCTGCTAATAGGAAGCTTAATCTTATGGAATTGCGAACCCGATGCTGACCAGCTCGGGTCTCAGTTTTTTCAGAATGGTGCCACTGGAAACGAAGATTATTTTGACATCATAGCTTATAATGTTTTCAACGGTACGCCGGGTGTACTGAATTCAGATTCAATTCGCGCTGATGCTACCAGACTTCAGAGTGCTACATTGGGTGCTTTTCGCGAGCCGCAGTTTGGTCTGCAGAAATCAAATTATGTTTCTCAGGTTCGCCTTTCAAGCTATAATCCTGATTTTGGTACAAATCCGGTTTTAGATTCAGCAGTTTTGGTGATAAAACCTCTTTACGCAGCAGATTCTGTGAAAACAACTACAACGGATGATTACGTATATCCGGATGGTGCAGTGGCAGCGAAAAAAGTGGTGAATACTTATCCAATCTTAAAGTATGGACAGACAAAGATCAACGGACGAACGATCTTTAACATTAAAGTTCATGAAGTAACACAGTTTCTTTATTCTAATACCGACGCTGTATACTCGAACAAAAATGTCACAACTGGCGCTGAAATTGGTGGTAGAGCCTTTAACGGTGACATCAGTTCAATAAAAATAACCCGTGATTCCGACAATTCGGAACTTTACAATAGGGATGCAAATATTCGGATCCCGATGGATTCTGCTTTTTTTCAGAATAAAATTATTGCAAAAGTAGGCAGTCCTGATCTTGCAGATGCAGCTTCTTTCATCCGTTATTTCCGTGGAATTAAGGTTTCAGTAGATGAAAACGACGGTTATCTTTTCAACTTTGACCCCACCTCTGTGGTCATCAATCTCTATTACAAGAAAGATATTGTTTCCGGCAGCACCACTACACGTGAAGCGGCTGTTTTTCCTTTAGATCTTGGCACCGCGAATGCGCATTTTAGTCAGATTATATTCGACAGAACTGGCACGCCGTCGGCTTCGGTAATTAATATGCAGCCGCAGGATACCATTCAGGGTCAGCAGAAACTGTATGCACAGGGTATGGGCGGACCTGGAGTTGGTCTTAAGCTTCGCGCAACCGACATTGCGGCAATTCGGGATATGTACAATAACGAGAAAATTGGTATTGTGTCAGCGAAATTTCGTCTGTATACAGACGTTGAATCCTGGAATAACAATTTCAAGAAGCCAAACTATTTCGTAGTGAAGCAGAAAAATCTCAACACCTTCCTGGAAGATATGACAACGCTTGCGTATACGCCGAATTACAGCCTTGTGAAAGGATATGATTTAGATAAAAATCCGGGATATTATGATATTGGAATTACGCAAACCTTTAAAAATATCATTGAAAAAAATGAGCCTGCACGGGATTTCATAATCAATGTAGGGACTTATACTACGGATGCATCCGGAGCTTTGTCGGGGCTTATTCAGCCTGCATTAGCTCAGACGTATAACACTAGGGCTTTTACACCAAACCGTGTGGTTCTGGTTGGTACATCGCCCGGAAATGACCGCGGTGCCAAACTCATCGTAACTTACGGTAAAAAATAACTTTTCATTAAAAAAAAATAAATTAATATGTGTGGTATTGTAGGTTATACAGGTTTTCAGGATGCCTATGAAGTAGTAATCAATGGTTTACGGAGGTTGGAATACCGCGGCTATGACAGCGCGGGCATCGTTCTCGACGGACAAGATCATGTATTTCAGGTCGCGAAAACCAAAGGGAAAGTTGATGATCTTGTGGCTGTTTCAGAAAATCTTATGGGGAAAGCCAATGTAGGTATGGGCCACACACGCTGGGCTACACATGGCGTGCCGAGCGACAGAAATTCGCATCCGCACCTCTCGAATAACGGGAAGATTGCACTTGTACATAACGGGATCATCGAAAATTATGATACCATTAAAATAATGCTGACGGAGAAAGGTTTTACCTTCCATTCAGAGACTGACACGGAAGTTTTGGTGAATCTGATACAGTATTTCATGGACACCAATCCTGAAACAGATTTTCCGGAGGCCGTAAGATTTGCTTTGAATGAAGTTTATGGCGCCTATGCAATCACTGTGATGCATGATGATTATCCGGGACTTCTGGTCGTAGCAAGACTGGGTTCGCCACTTGCGATTGGTTTGGGTAACAAAGAATTCTTCATCGCTTCAGATGCGAGTCCGTTTGTAGAGTTCACTAAGGAAGCTGTGTATCTGGAAGAAGGCCACATGGCAACCATCTCACTTGAAAATGGCGTGGACATCAGAAACATTAAAGACAATCTGAAAATCGTTCCGGCTGTTCAGGAGTTAAAAATGAGCCTTGAGCAGATAGAAAAAGGCGGCTACGAGCATTTTATGCTGAAAGAAATCTTTGAACAGCCAAAATCTATTCACGATACATTACGCGGAAGGCTTTTGGTTGAAGAGGGAATTATAAAGATGGCCGGAATTTGGGATCATCTTGAAAGAATAAATCAGGCACAGAAAATCACGATCATCGCCTGTGGTACTTCATGGCACGCAGGACTTATTGGTGAATATCTAATTGAAGAATTTGCGCGGATTCCTGTAGAAGTAGAGTACGCTTCGGAGTTCCGATACAGAAACCCGATCATTACTGAAAAAGATGTTGTAATCGCAATATCCCAGTCAGGAGAGACGGCCGATACCATGGCTGCGATAAAGATGGCGAAAGAAAAAGGTGCCTTTATATATGGTATCTGCAATGTCGTTGATTCTTCTATTGCCCGGATTACCGATGCAGGATCTTACACACATGCCGGACCTGAAATTGGTGTGGCTTCTACGAAAGCTTTTACGGCACAATTAACGATACTTTCACTCATCGCTCTGAAACTTGGCAAGCATAACGGAAACCTGAGCAACCAGGAGTTCATGAAACTGATCACCGAGCTTGACGCATTGCCTAAAAAAGTGGAAGAAGTGCTCGAAAACACGCACGAAATTACAAAGGAGATTGCAAAGCAGTTTGTGGATGCACAAAACTTCCTGTATTTAGGTCGTGGTTACAATTTCCCGGCAGCACTTGAAGGTGCTTTAAAACTTAAAGAAATTTCCTACATCCACGCGGAAGGTTATCCGGCAGCAGAGATGAAGCACGGCCCGATAGCACTTATTGATGAAAATATGCCGATTGTTATTATTGCGCCAAAGCAGGGGCATTATGACAAAATTGTAAGTAATGTTCAGGAAATCAAGGCCCGAAAAGGAAAAGTGATAGCTGTCGTAAACCAAGGCGACACGCAGGTAGCGCAAATGGCCGATTACGTGATTGAGTTTCCGGAAACTTCGGAATGTTTTTCACCGATCGTGGCTTCTGTACCACTACAACTCCTGGCTTATTACGTGGCGGTATACCGTGGAGCGAATGTTGACCAGCCTCGAAATCTGGCAAAATCTGTAACTGTAGAATAAAAAAATAATTGCTGTAAAATAATAATTTCAATTTTACGTTCTGCAAAAAAATCTTCGAACTCATTCTGAAAAATTATATATTTACCGCTTAATTTTTAAAAGTAGCATGAAAAGAGTATTTCTCATATTATTATCAGCATCTGTAATCATTTCCTGTTCCAAACGTGGTGGCTCCACTGCCGGAAAGCCTGGCCAGAAGGGCGAACTGGTGCCAAAAGGCAAGTCGAAGTCCTTTGTGGCGGAGCGTCCTTATGGTATGGTTTCCATTCCTGCCGGATCTTACGTAATGGGTTTGGCTGATCAGGACTTCACCAATACGCCTGAGAAAGCTACACTGAAGACGGTGACTGTTTCGTCATTTTTTATGGATGAAACCGAAATTACAAATGCTGAGTACCGCGTTTTTATTAACTATGTGAGAGATTCCATCGCACGTACATTGCTTGCTGAAGCTGCCGGTGACGGTGGTTCTGATGGTGACGGAACATCGATAGGAGATTTTGCCTATTTGTCTAAAAAAGCGGGCGAAGAGAAAACCCCTTATCAGGAATTTATGGAATCTCAGGGCGGACGTGACGGCTATGATGAGTCTAAAAAATTAGACTGGAGCGTGCCACTGCGATGGCGAACGTCGGATTATCCCGATGCCCAATATGCGGAAGTGCTAGAATCTATGTACATCCCGCCGGCAGAAAGAATTAATAACGAAAGAATAATTGACAGCAGAAAACTGATGTATGCCTACAATTGGGAAGACATAGAATCTGCGGTGAAAGATAAATCCAGAGGCGCGAAATATGTGAAGAGAGAAAGTATCGCAGTTTATCCGGATACTACCGTTTGGATCAGAGACTTTAATTATGCTTACAATGAGCCACTTTTCGACGGCTATTTCTGGCACAGCGCGTACAAGAACTATCCTGTTGTGGGTGTTACCTGGGATCAGGCCAGAGCTTACTGTAATTTTAAATCTAAACTGAAGTCAGATTACAACGAGTCTCTTAAAAAGAAAAAACAAAAGCCGATGGCGTTTCGTCTTCCAACAGAAGCTGAATGGGAATATGCAGCACGTGGCGGCAGAGAAAACGCAACTTATCCCTGGGGCGGCCCGTATCTTCAGGACGACCGTGGCTGCTACCTGGCCAACTTTAAGCCGAAGCGTGGTAACTACATTGAAGACGAAAAAAAAGGTACTTATACTTACACTGCACCTGTAAAATCATTTAATAAGAACGGTTTTGGTCTTTACGACATGGCCGGTAACGTAGCTGAATGGACTGAGTCTCCTTACAACAATGCAACTTACCAGTTCGCCTCTACACTTAATCCACATTTGTCTAACCAGGCATATCGTGAGGTGCGTAAATCTGTACGTGGCGGCTCGTGGAAAGACGTTGGTTATATGCTGATGAACGGTGCGCGGGATTATGAAAGAAAAGATTCTGCACGAAGCTTTATCGGTTTCCGAACCGTACAGGACATTCCGGAAGGGACGGCAAGATTCAAGAAAAGAACAAACTAAAAAACAAAACGATCACCAAACAATTAACTATTAAACTTCAAACACCATGTTTAAAACTAAAGAAGCTATATACAATTTTATTTATTCAATCGGAGCTGCAATTGTAATCCTCGGCGCACTCTTCAAACTTACACACTGGAGCATTGGTCCACTTACAGGTAACGTAACCTTGGCCATCGGACTTATCACAGAGGCGATTATTTTCATCATATTCGCATTCGATGCCCCTAAAACGGAAGAATCTTACGCGTGGGAAAACGTTTATCCTGAGCTACTTGACCGTGATGCGACTCCCAACCCGAAACATTCTACCGCAGGTTTGCAGGTAGCTGAAGTGAAAGAACTTGAAGTTTCTCTTTCAGACAAACTAGATAAAATGCTTGAAGACGCGAAACTGGACGTTACACTTTTCGAAAGACTCAGAACAGGTATCGATAAGTTTTCAAATTCCGTAGACCAGATCAACCAAACCGTCGACGTTACGGCTTCTACTCAGCGATATAACGATCAGTTGGTCTTGGCTGCAAGTCATCTTGAGAGCATGAACGCACTTTATGCACTTCAGTTGGAGCACGGACAGTCTCAGGCAGAATATAGCAGAAAATACGTTGAAGATATGCAGAAATCTGCAGCCCATTCAGAGAGATTCAATGAAGAGTTAGCCGGTCTTACCTCTAATCTGAACAGCCTGAACCGTGTCTATGGCGGTATGCTTAGCGCAATGAAGTCTTAATTTTCCACCATTTTTATATTTAAAAATTTTAAACTATTAACAAAATTTACTGAAAATGGCACAAGGAAAACAGACGCCTCGTCAGAAGATGATCAACCTGATGTATCTGGTTTTCATCGCGATGCTTGCGATGCAGATAGACCAGGAAATCATCAGGTCATATAATGATACCAACCAGACGCTTACAGATACCAGAGGTATTGTAGAGCAAAAAAACGATAAGATTTTCGAAAGAACACTGGAAGCGAAAGCAACCAATACGCCGGAAACCTACACAAAGCCATTACAGGATTACAGAGGATTAAAGGCCAGCGCCAATGATCTTGTAAGTTTCATCGAAGGTTTGAAATCTAAACTTAAAACGGACGCAGGTTTTGTAGATAATGTAGATGTAGGCGATAACTTCGCGGCATTAAATAATACTGAGCCTTCATCCAATTTATTTTTCAGTAAATCTGATGAAAACAGTCCGTCAAAAAGCGCTGCTGATCTGAAAGCTAAAATGAATGCACTCCAGTCTTACATAGCCCAGACATTCGGTAACAATAAAGACATGGCGCATGTTGTGGAGCGGGCAAACAAAACTCTTGCGAGTGAATTTCCGAAAGGGCAGACGATAAAGAACAAAAACTGGATTCAGTACAAATTTTACGGCCAGCCTCTCATCGCTGCACTTTCAAATCTTGAAGTTATACAGTCCGAAGCACGAAACCTACAGTCTGACGCATTGATGACGATGCTGCAGGAAAAAGTGGATGCCGATATCAAGTTTGATGCTTACCAGGCAATTGTTTCTGCACCTACATCCGTAGTTTTGGGTGAAAATGTTCAGGCTAAAGTTGCTATTGGAAATTATTCAAGCAACGTACCGGGATTGTCTATGCCGGGTCTTGCGATGAGTAATGGTCAGGGCGTTGCGAACCTTTCGACAGGTTCACTCGGCCAGAAGGAGTTTAAGGGTAACATTTCGTTTACTGATGTCAACGGAAAAGTGATTACACTTCCATACAGCCATACGTACAATGTAGTTGCAGGTTCTAAAGAAGTCGCGTTTGAAAGTGGCGCTTTGTTGTCTGCAGATAAAATGCAGGTATTGTACCGAGGTCTGCCGAACCCGATTTCAGGATCGATTTTGGGAGCAAACAATGCGCAGACTACCTTAACAGCTTCCGGAGCTTCAGTTTCTAAAACCGGCGGTGGTACATGGGTAGTTACACCTGGTGGTGGAGCTACGAGTACGCTGACGATTTCGGGTAAAGGTCCTAAAGGTGAAACGATTTCTAAAGCATTTACATTCAGAATTAAAAATGTGCCGCCACCGGTGGGCGAGATTCAGGGTAAATCGGTAGTTTCAATGCCGGCAAGTTCTATCCCGAACCAGAAGGTGAGCGCGGATATGCCAGATTTTGACTTCCCAGTAAGCTTTACAGTTAACAGCTTTATGTTTAAAGTTCCGGGCCGTGCTGCGATGCAGGTTTCAGGTAATTCATTGAGTTCGGTAGCTAATCTAACGAAGAATTTACGCTCAGGCGACATCGCTTACGTTTATAATATTAATGTGACAGCCACAGGACTTGGTGGACAGGCTTTGAAACAAATTCCACCTGTTGTAATAAACGTACAGTAGTTCGCGTTGTAATTATAATAAGTTTTTTATTAAAAGATTAAAATGAAAAAGGTCATTTTCGTATTTCTTTCAATTGGTTTTCTGCAGGTGCAGGCACAGGTGAAGAGGAATTCCGCCAATACTAATACCCAGTCTACCCAGGCTGCACAGGAACCTGTTGCGCCGGTAGTGGATACCTCTTCTGCTGACCAGGATGCGGGCAGTGCACCGGCCGATGAGCCTGTTCGCTCCATGTCTATTCTCAATGCAAAGTCACCTGAGGCTTTCCGTCAATATCGCGAGTCCGGTATGATTCAGCAGGGAGACTCGATGGTTTCTGTTCGCAACACGCCGTTGAAATATGGTTTTATTGAAGACAAAGACATTCTGAAGAGCATGGTGGTTTGGGAAATCATTGATATGAATGATAAGATCAACCAACCTTTCTACCATAATGAAGACGGTCTTGTTTCCCAGAACAAATCGCTTTATCAACTTTTGTTTGATGCCATTAATGACGGAAGAATTACCGAAGTTTATGATGATGAAATGTTTCAGACACGCTTGAGTCCTGATGCCATCGCTGCCAGAATTAAAAATGAAGTGATGAGCGACGCTGGTATCGACAGACTGAACGAAGCAGGAAAACTTACTGAGGAAGAAAAGCTTGAGTTTACCAACGTTTACGAAACCAAAACTGAAAATGTAAAGGTTCTGAAAATTAAGGGCATGTGGTATATCGACAGACGGGACAGCCAGATGAAATATCGTTTGCTGGGAATCGCTGCAATGGGCCAGGATCCGTCCACAATGGGCCAGTACGGTCCGGATGGCCAGCCAATCGCGTCAGAAGATGAACTCATCGACCTTTTCTGGGTTTACTATCCGGATGCACGTGAAGTATTAGCTAACTCTGTTGTTTTCAATAATAAAAACCTTTCGTCTGATATTACTTTCGATGATATTCTGAACGCAAGACGTTTCTCAACGATCATCTATAAGTCGGACAACGGTTTAGGCAATGGTGTCATTAAAGACTACATTCCGCGTGATGCTGATGCCCAACTGGAAGAAAGTGAGCGTATCAAAGCGCAGATTCTGCAGATGGAAAATGATATGTGGAATTACTAATCCACGCCATAATATAACCAAACCTGAGTATCTTTGCTCAGGTTTTTTTTATTTAAATATGTCACAGGTAGATTATATTATCGTCGGGGGCGGCTATGCCGGCTATTTTTTCGCGCATCAACTCATTTCGGCTAATAAGAGTTTCGTATTGTTTTCAGATCAGAAATCGAGCGCTTCTGAAGTGTCTGCGGGAATTATAAATCCCGTTGTTCTTAAACGGTTCACCACATTTTGGCTCGCTGCGGAACAGATCAGTTTTCTCGAAAAAACATTAAGTGAAATTGAAAAATATTCAGGAAAAAATTTTCTGGTAAGAGAAAACATACGCAGAATTTTTCACGATGAATCCGAGAGAGATTTATGGCTAAAAAAAGCCCGGGCGCCGGAACTTCAGCCCTTTTTAGATACTGAAATGAGCATGATCGATGATGTCGAGAATCCCTTTGGCGCCGGCTCGGTACATCATTCCGCACGACTGGAGGTGGCAGCATTTTTCCGGAATTTTAAAAATTATTTGGAACTGCATCAGCATTTGCATCAGGAGACTTTTTACTATGATGAACTTAAGCCAGACACTTACCGCGATATCAGTTTTAAAAATATTGTTTTCTGTGAAGGTATGGGTGTGAGGCAAAATCCTTATTTCAAAGATATTCCCGTGCTTCCGAATAAAGGTCATCATTTAAAAGTGAAACTTTCAAAACCCTCAGGTCACGCGTATACAATCAAGAAAAAGCATTTTCTGTTTCCCGTTTCGGCAGGTTTGCATTATTACGGGGGAACTTATGACAGATTCGAAGCGGACAACAGAGTTGACGAAGCCGCTGTTACGCAGCTTACAAACGGCCTGTCCGAATTTTACAAACAAGATTTTGAAATTGCTGAAATCAACTATGGTTGGCGCCCGACAGTGAAAGACCGCCGCCCAATTTTAGGCAGGCATCCTGAAAATCATAATTTCTATGTTTTCAATGGTCTTGGCGCGCGCGGCATTTTGAATGGCTGCTATTTTTCGAAAGCGCTTTTTGAATTTATTGAAAACGGCGTTCCGCTCATGCCGGAAGTAGACCTAAAAAGATTTGAAACAAAAAATTCCTGAAAAATAATCAGGAATTTAGCAGAGAGGAAGGGATTCGAACCCTCGATACAGTTACCCATATACTACCTTTCCAGGGTAGCTCCTTCAACCACTCGGACACCTCTCTAAATTGAAGACTGCAAAAATAGAGTTTTTTGTTTACTTTGCAAAGTCTTTAGGTCTAAATAAATGTGAAGCTTAAAGATGCTCCAGCGAAACCTCGCCACAAAGGCTTTCAGCAAAATTATCTGCGAAACCTCCGGCGTAGTTTGGATTTTCAATAAGATGCATGGCTTTCGTAATGGCACACTCCGCCGTCATATCATGACCACTGATGGCGCCGATCTTCGTGAAAACATTTGAATTTGTATATTTCCCAAATGATACACCGCCCGAAACACACTGCGAAACCACCACGATTTCAGTGCCGCTGTCGCGTAGAAGTTGCAAAGTCTGTTCAGTTTTTGGCGTATTGAAAATCGTGCCTGAACCGAAAACCTGTAAGATCAGCACTTTCATTTTCGGTATCTCGGCAAAATGTTCCAAGTGCATACCCGGAAATATCCGCCAGAAAAGGACATCCTGCGAGAGGTGCGTATCTACTGTAAACTCAGCGCTGAGCGCCGGACGCAGCAGAAAATCTTTTTCAATGTTGAGATGCACGCCAGACTGACCTAAAATCGGGTAATTTGGACTTTGATAAGCGTCAAAATATTCGGCAGAATATTTCAAAGTACGGTTTCCACGCAGCAGCTTATATTCAAAATAAATCGTAACTTCCTGTATTACAGCTTCATCATTCTCGTATAGACTGGCGTAATAAAGACTTGTCAGCAGATTTTCCTTAGCATCAGTACGGAGGTCACCAATCGGCAACTGAGAGCCAGTCAAAATCACTGGCTTGCGAAGGTTTTTCAGCATGAAACTTAATGCTGATGCGGTATACGACATCGTGTCAGTGCCATGAAGAATCAGGAATCCGTCGAACTTTTCATAGTTTTTACCGATGTAGCTCGCGATTTTTTTCCATTCTTTTGGGCCCATATCGGAGGAATCCAGCGGCTTGCGGAACGGATGTACGATGATCTCGCATTCTATAAGATTCATTTCCGGCATCCGGTCAAAAATATTGCTGAAGTCGAAAGCGCGAAGGCTGCCGGTTTCGTAATCTTTTTCCATACCGATGGTGCCGCCGGTGTAAATCAGAAGAACTTTTCTTTTCATAGATTCAAAAATACGCTATTTACTTAGATTTCCGATGTTCCTTTGGGCGCTCTCGTCCTCAGACGAGATCTTCCACTCCCGCTTTTTTGCTGCGCTGCGCTTCGCAAAAAGAGCTCCGTTCAAGCCGGGGCGCGGGATATCTTCTAATAAGGAGTGCGGTTTTGTGGATGTAAGTAATTATGCTGTTTAGCACTCTTTTCGGCGCTCGCTTCGCTCGCGCCACCACAAAATTTCATTATTTTTGGTGCATGAATCACGAACACGCCTTCCAGTACATCAAACAGTTCCTCACGGACGAGCGGCTTGCCAAAATCGAGCATTACGCACCCGAAAGTTCAGATTTTGTCTTGCCCGTGATGGAAGATATTTTCCAGTTCCGCAATGCGGCGGCTATTGTACGGTCGGTGGAAGCGTGTGGCTTTCATAAGATTGTGGCGATGGAGAGCGAGAACGAATTCAACCCGAACCTTCGTGTTACGAAAGGCGCGGAAACCTGGGTGGAAGTAGAGAAGCTGCCACACAATCTGGAAAGTTTAAAACAAATTAAAAACCGAGGCTATAAAATTCTGGCCGTTTCGCCGGAAAACAACGCGACAATGCTGCCGGATTACGACATCAAAGAACCTGTAGCTTTGGTATTTGGAACCGAAAAAGAAGGTGTGACGGAAGAAATACTGGAATTTGCTGATGAAACTTTAGCAATTCCGATGTATGGATTTACGCGGAGTTTCAATGTTTCTGTGGCTGCCGCGATTTGTTTTTATGAGTTGAAACAAAAGCTCATAAAATCCGGGCTTGATTATAAATTATCTGAAGAAAAACTTTGGCAGATGAAACTGCGATGGGCAGTGAATTCTATCGCGAGTGGCCCGAAGATTTTAGAGAAATATTTAAACGAACAGATAATATAATGAATCAACTTTTTAAGGATCCTTTTCTTAACATAACGGCAACTACTGGAGGCATTTTCTTCGCGGCAGGATTGTTCATGTTAAGATTTCCACCGAAGAAAATTAATTTCCTTTACGGCTATAGAACAAACGCGTCGATGAGAAACCAGGAACGGTGGGATTTCGCGCAGAAATATGCAGCCAAGGAAATGATGATAACGGGATTGGTTTTGGCGGCCAGCGGTGTGCTGGGGTTTATCATAGATTTCGGAGGTTCCGTAAAAATTTGGGTTGGAGTAGCAATGCTCGGTGTAGCTATACTAATTTTAAAGTTGCGAGTTGAAAAGGCGTATTAAGAAACGTTTTGAATGATCACAGCCTTTACATCATCTTAAAATAATTCCACGCCGCGACAAAAACGCCGGCCGTTTCGGTTCTGAGTCTTTGATTTCCGAGAGAGACCGCTCTGATTCCGCATTCTGCTAAAAGCTGGATTTCTTTATCTGAAAAATCGCCTTCCGGACCAATTAAAAATGTGATGTTTTTTCCCGGATTTATTTCGTGCAAATCAATTCTTTCCAGATTTTCGTTGCAGTGCGCCACAAATGTCGTTTTGGGATCGAGCGTTTTTATGAAATCTGAGAACCTTACCAAATCATTCACCACCGGAAAATGAAACCTCAGACTTTGTTTTGACGCAGCGATACTTTGCTTTCTGAGTTTATCGATGTTCAGATTTTTTCTTTCTGTTTTTTCAGTTTGAATCAGACTGACTTCTGAAACCGCCATTTCTGTGG
>JAEZYN010000057.1 GCA_023419095.1 Bacteroidota bacterium
CATTGCGATTGCTGCACCTAAAAATAACTTTTTCATAACTTTAATTTTTAGTTAATTTTTGCTGACCGATTTTTTTTAAATTTTATGAACAGTATTTCTTATCTCAAATTTACTTTTCACTGATTTAAATGATCTGCCAGCGTTTTAAATTTTTTGTTTTACGGAAAGCCATGTCGCAAACCGTGTGCCAAAACTTATAACTAAACGGAATAATTAAACACATGTTTAAATTAATTCCGCTGTAGTTTATTGTAAATCAACATTTTAGCAACATAAAAATTCGCTAGTCAAAAAAATAATGCAATGAATACCAGTGGCAGGAATTATACTGACAATAACTGATAATAGTCCAAAACTTCCACTATTTCCGTCCTGGAGACCCGCTGATCATAGCAGGATGAACCTATGCCATTCAGCAATGAAAAACTGATTTCACCAAAACTGTTTTTCTTATCATTACTCATCAGCGTCAGAATTTCTTCACCCGAAAAATGCGAAATATCATGCAGTGGAAAAAATCTTTGAATTTGAGAAACTACATCTTTGCAAATATTTTCCGAAATCAAACCGTTTAAATATGACAGCCGTGTTTCGCAAATCATACCAATCGCAATGGCTTCACCATGCGGTATCGGCCGGCCTGTCATCAGAAACAGACTTTCTATAGCATGTCCCACCGTATGCCCGAAATTAAGCGTCTTGCGCAAATTCTGTTCTTTAAAATCCTGCTGAACAATATCCTGCTTAATCTGCGTTGACTTTCCGATAAACGACGCGATCTTTTCAGATCTTAACTCTGAAATTGCTGTCAGATCTACCCAATGAGTCTTATCTGCGATCAGCCCATGCTTCAGCATTTCCGCGAAACCACTTCGCAGTTCGGTATAAGGTAATGTTTTTAAAAATTCCGGAAATATGAAAATGTGTTCCGGCTGCGCAAAAGTCCCGATTATATTTTTCAGAAACTGGTGATCGATGCCGGTTTTTCCACCGATCGCGGCATCGCACATGGCCAGAAGTGTTGTAGGTACGTTAATGAATGAAACGCCACGCTTATATGTTGACGCAACAAATCCTCCCAAATCGCTTATTACGCCTCCACCCAGATTGATAATTAATGTCTTCCGGTCCACCTCGAAATCTGAGAGAATTTCCCAAAGCTGTGTGGCGGTTTCGATATTTTTAAGCTCTTCACCCGCTTCAATCTCGATAATTTCGAACGGGATGTCCGACTGCAGATTTGACAGCAGAATGGGAAGGCAGTGGGTATGCGTGTTTTCGTCAGCCAAAAGAATAAGCTTTGATGGTTTTTTTATTTCCACAAAAGCGTTAAGCTGGCTGAAGTTGTCGTCCAAAATCGTAATCATCAAACTGAATTTTATCACAAAATTAAACTTTAAAATCGTTTTTTCTATTCAGCTACTATCGTTAAATTTGCGATCATCCAAAATACCATCCATGAGCCTATTTAATAATACTCAAATCGCATTCGCAGATAAATCAAACAGCCAACTACGAAAAGCGTACTGGATGTTTAAACTGATTGAGCAACCTGCACTGACGAGAATTGGGACGCGACTGCTCAATATCGCAGTGCACAATAATTTTCCTTTCGCGACAGCTGTGGTAAAATCAACGCTTTTCGAGCAGTTCTGCGGCGGCGAAACCCGTGAGGAGAGCATGAAGGTGGTAGACAGAATGTATAAACGCGGCGTGGGCAGCATTTTCGATTATTCCATCGAAGGTAAAGAAGAAGAAAGTACTTTTGACGCGGTGTGCGCGGAAATTCAGGATATTGTACGTTTTTCGGTGGGTAATCCGGCGCTTCCCTTTATTGTTTTTAAACCTACTGCGTTTGGCCGCATCGGTCTTTACGAAAAAGTAAGCAAGAGATCCGAACTGACTGATGCTGAACAACTGGAATGGTCTCGTATTGTAGCGCGGTTTGACGCCGTGTGTTCGCTTTGTCATGAAAATGGGAAGAAAGTCATGATCGATGCGGAAGAATCTTGGATGCAGGATTCTGTGGATTGGCTCATCGAGGAGATGATGGAGAAGTATAACGCGGAGAAAGCCATCGTGTGGAACACCATGCAGATGTACCGTACAGGCCGCATCGAGTATATGCAGCAAAACCTGAAAGCAGCGAAGGAAAAAGGTTATTTTATCGGGTACAAGATAGTGCGCGGCGCATATATGGAAAAAGAGAGAGAACGCGCTGCAGAGATGAATTATCCTGATCCGATTCAGCCTACGAAAGAAGCGTCCGATAAAAACTACAATGATGCAATCGATTTTGTGATGGCTAATCTTGATCGTGTGTCGGCGTTTTTCGGAACTCATAATGAGATCTCGAGCGAACTGGTGATTGAGAAAATGAAAGCACAAGGCCTGCAAAACAATGATTCCAGGATTTTTTCAGGACAGCTGTACGGTATGAGCGATCATATCACTTATGTTTTGGCCGACAAAAACTACAACGTAGCCAAATATCTGCCGTACGGCCCGGTGAAGGACGTGGTGCCTTATCTCACACGACGTGCGGAAGAGAACACTTCGGTTGCGGGCCAAACAGGCCGCGAGCTTAGCCTGATCAGCCGCGAACTGAAAAGGCGGGACCAAAAGTAACCGATTTTTGCGGAAGTGCTGCATAAGGCGCTGTTGCGAATTTTCCTAAATTTGTATCTGCCAATTCCAAATTTTTCCTGGCTGCCCGATTTTGAATTTCGCCCAAATAATTTTACCGCTTAATCTTAAAGGTAGTTTTACCTACAGAATTCCCGCTGATTTACAGAATAAAATCGAGGTGGGAATGCGTGTTTTGGTTTCATTTCGTGGTAAAAAAATCTATACAGGTATCGTTTTTCAGATTCATAATGATGAGCCGGCAGGTTTTTTACCCAAAGAAATCATCAGCCTGCTCGACGAGGCGGCGATTTTGCCTCAAAGTCAAATCCGGTTTTGGCAGTGGCTGTCTGAATATTATCTCTGCAATCTTGGCGAGATCTACCGTTTTTCTTTTCCGGCTTCCCTCAAACTTGAAAGTGAAACTTATCTTAAACTTAAACCACATGTAACGGTTGAGTTTGAAAACCTTGACGTTCATGAGATGCACCTCATTCACGCGCTGGAAGTACGGCAGCTGATCAATGTAACGGAAATTGAAGCATTTATTCCTAAAAAAGAGATCGTGAAAACGATTAAATCGCTGATCGACCTTCAATATATCGAAATCGACGAGAAGATTGCAGAAAAATACAAAGCCAAAGAGGTGGCGTATTTAAGGTTAAAAAATCCTGCAGAAATACGCGCCACATTGCCCGAAATCCTGTTATCTCTTAAAAGATCACCGCGACAGCAGGAGCTTCTGCTGAGTATTCTTGAGCATGAAACCGAGTTTCCGGGTGTGCCGTTGAAAAAATCGCAGTTTCTTGAAGAGGGTAATTTTGGGCCTGCACCGCTTAAAACACTTATCGCGAAAAACTGGGTGGAGGAATATCATGTTCAGAAAGACAGAATTGAGCTCTATGACGGCGCAACTGAAAATCTGGAAGAACTTACAGCGGAGCAGCAAACGGCCAAGGAAGAAATCGAAGCCGCATTCTCCCGAAATCAGAATGTGCTTTTGGACGGCGTTACCTCCGCCGGAAAAACGCATGTTTATCTTGAAATGATTGAGAAGACCTTTTCTGCTGGTAAAAATGTGCTGTTTCTGCTTCCCGAAATTTCTCTTACAAAACAGATCGTGCAGCGTCTCGAAAGAAAATACGCTCGGCAGCTTGGTTTCTATCACCAGAAACTGTCGGATTTTGAGCGGGTAGAGGTCTGGCGAAAAGTGCGGAATCGTGAAATTAAAGTCTTGATCGGCACCAGAAATGCTCTTTTCCTTCCATATCCCGATCTGGGTCTCATCATTGTGGATGAGGAACACGATTCTGCTTACAAACCGCGCGAAGTTTCACCGTTTTTCAATGCCCGCGATGCCGCACTGATGCTGGCAGATTTTTATGGTGGACGTGTGATTCTCGGTTCCGCTACACCGGCGGTAGAAATGTATTATTTGGCTTTAAAAGACAAAATATCGCATGTAAGGCTGGCGCATCGTTTTGGAAATGTCAGTCTGCCTTCATTTGAAATTATTAACTTTAAAGAGGCTCAGGATTCTAAAAAGGCTGTAGGAAATTTTACTTTAAAGGTTATTGATGAAATTAAGACACAGCTTGCTGAGAGAAAACAAATTATGATTCTGCACAACCGCCGTGGCTATTCTAATGTGATAGAATGCGAAAGTTGCGGTTACGTTAACTATTGCTCGAACTGCGACGTGGTGATGACTTTCCATAAGTTTTCCAATGAAATGAAATGTCACTACTGCGGCCAGAAAGCGGCCAAACCCAAAATGTGTCCCCGTTGTCATTCCGAAAACCTCAACCTGCGCGGCGTGGGTGTCGAGCAGATCCATGAAGAGGTGTCGAGACTTTTTCCCGATGCGGAAACCGACCGTATGGATGTGGATTCGATGCGCAAAAAATTTGCGTACGAAAAACTCTATGAGAAAATTGAAGACGGCGAAACGGACATTGTAGTGGGTACGCAGATGATTTCTAAAGGTTTGGATTTCGAAAATATTGAACTGGTGACCATTCCGAAAGCTGATTCATTGCTTTATGTTCAGGATTTTCGCGCGGAAGAGCGAGCGTATCAGCTGATTACGCAGGTTTCGGGTCGCGCCGGGCGACTTTCGGGCGAGGGAAAAGTGATGATTCAAACTTACAATCCGGATCATCCCGTGTTTAAACTGATCGCAGAAAACGATTCGGCCCAAGTTTACTCACATCTTTTGGCAGAACGGCAAAAGTTTCATTATCCGCCATTCGTGAAGCTTATTATGATTGAAATAAAGCATCGGCGCGAAGATAAAACCGACCGGTGTTCGCAGTTTCTTGGTTCGGTTCTTCGCAAATATCTACCGGAGGAATGTATTCTGGGTCCGGAAAAAGCGCCAATTGCGAAACTGAATCTGCTTTACCAATACCAGATCTGGCTGAAACTTCCACGTAAAAATTATGCAGAATATAAATCGTTCGTAATGAAAAGTTTAGAAGAAATAGAAGAAATCGCTGCCTATAAAAGTGTCAAAAAACTGATTTACGTTGATTTTTAACATAGTTTAACAGCTACTATAAGTGTTTTAAGAAGCTTAATTCTGTTTCTACGGTAATATTTAATATTTTTGACCGTTTTATAAAAGCTAATTAGACTTAGCATAGAAACGTAAGTATCAGATAATCAAATAACCAAAATTAAATGATTAGGCTTAAAAATATTTTTTTCGCGCCCGTAGTTGCACTTTCATCGATCGCTTTTGCGCAGGGCACCTTTACCAATACTAATATTTCCCAGACCTATGGCAGCCACCCGAGTTCGGTTGTAAAAGAGGTTTCCGCTCCTGAAAAACTGCTGACACCAAAGGAACTTTTGGACATCAATATTAATGCCATGAGCGACGATCCTGTTTTGCGAAATGCGAAGTGGGGTTTCGTCATCTACGATCCTAAAACCAAAAAAGTAGTAAGTTCTTACAATGAAAATACGCCGCTTATCGCCGCATCTACAACCAAACTTCTCACTACTGAAACTGCGATGAGCCTGCTGGGCAGCAATTTTAGATGGCATACGCTTCTTGAGCATTCTGGGGAAGTAGATGCTGACGGCGTTCTGCAGGGAAACCTTTACATCGTGGGCAGCGGTGACCCAACATTAGGAACAAATAAAGCAGGCGCATCGTCTTACTCCTCTGTTGTATCCGATTTTGTGTCGGCGCTTACAGCCAAAGGAATTAAAAAGATCAATGGCGATATCATTATCCAAACGGCGATTTTTAAAGCAAATAAACTGAATCAGTTGCCGGAAAATATCGTTTGGTTGGAGAATGGAAGCTATTATCTGCCGGCAGGTTCTACCTTACAGATTAGTCCGCAGAACGAAAAACTGATTGCGAAATCTTCCAATCCGTTTTCGGAGAACAGGAACTATTATTACATTTCGCCATACATTGGGCAAATGGTTTATGCGGACAGGTTCGAAGGCGCCGCACTCACTACTAAAGTGGCGGATCCACCGGCTTATCTCGCCAATACATTCAGAACTTCACTGATAAAAAAAGGTTTGCCGGTAACAGGAAAAGTGATTTCACGTGTTACCGAAACCAATCCTGAACCACGGACCAAAGTGACGGCTTACACTTCGCCAACCTTGGCAGAGGTAATTCACTATATTAACCAAAGAAGTGATAATGCATTGGCGGAGGCAACGTTGCGCACGGTGGGTTTTCAGAAAAAGGGCGACCAAACGGCTGAATCCGGGAAACTGGTTGTTAATGAACATTTAAAATCAATAAACTTTGATCTTGAAGGTCTGAATTACATGGATGGCAGCGGCCTTTCGCGCGCTAATGTGGTTACGCCGATTTCGCAGGTCAAATTTTTAACGGGATTGATGGACCGTAATTATTTCCGAAATTATTTTGATTCCCTTCCGATTGCCGGGCAGACGGGTACTCTGAAGAATCAGTTTGTGGGTGAAGGTAATGGTCAGATCTTTGCGAAGACCGGAACGCTTAACAAAGTGAAAACCCTGGCGGGATACCTAAAGACTTATAGCGGCAAAACGTATGTGTTTTCTCTGCTGATCAATAATTACGGAGGTTCTGTAGACCAGGTGAAAAATCGGATGGAGCAGATTCTCAAACCTGCCCTTCAGCTTTAAACTTTACAATTAAAAAATATATTAAGCCCTGCAAAGATTTTTTGCAGGGTTTTTTTTACCTTTAGAGCCTAATATTTAAAAAATGAAAAACCTTTATGCAATCGCACTTTCGCTGTTTTCTCTGCAGGCATTCAGCCAAAAAAATGAAGAAGCCGAACGAAAAAGCATGATAAATAGCGAACTGCTCAAATATGCAAAGATGATTGAATACAACGTAAATCCCAATACGCTGAATTACGATCTGCGCTACCAGCGACTTGAGCTGGACCTTGATCCGTCCCAGCAATATGTCAGCGGTACTGTGACTAACCATTTCATTCCTAACCAGAATATTTCGAGCATCTATTTTGATTTGGCCAATAATCTCACGGTGGCCGAGGTAAAATATCACGGAAATACTCTGAATTTTACACAACTCAGCACAAAAGAAGTTAAAATTGATTTTCCGGCTGCCATTCCGGCTGCAAAATTGGATTCTCTTTCGATCCGATACGCCGGAGCACCGAATACCGGCGGAAGTGCGGGTGATGCTTTCACCATTTCTACGCAGGGCGGGGTGCCTGCGCTTTACACTTTATCCGAGCCTTACGGCGCACAGGAATGGTTTCCGACGAAGCAGAGTTTAAATGACAAGATTGAGAAAGTTGATATCAAAATCTCTACACCTTCTCAGTATAATGTGGCTTCCAACGGTAAATTATTATCTGAAACAATTGCGGGAACCCGTAAACTCACTTTTTGGCAAACAAATTATCCTATTCCGGCGTATCTTATAGCCCTTGGCATTACAAATTATACCAAACTGAATGACACAATGGGTAATCCGCCGTTTCCGTTTGTAAATTATTTATATCCTGCAACCACTTCCAGTAGCTCGATCATGTCTAATATCGAGTGGACCAAAACGGTGATGAATACTTTTGAGCAGTATTTTGGACTCTACCCGTATCGAAATGAAAAGTACGGCCACATGCAGTTTGGCTGGGGTGGCGGCATGGAGCATGCTACGATGTCTTCTATGGGTGCCTGGAGCCGTGGAATCATAGCGCATGAGCTTGCTCACCAGTGGTTCGGCGATAAAGTGACGTGTGGCGCCTGGAATGATATCTGGCTGAATGAAGGTTTTGCAACATTTGGTGAACACCTTGCCAACGAAAAACTGCTGATGACCAATTCTCAGTTTTTAAGTTATCTGGCGTCCGAAATGAGCACTATTACGAGCAGCGCGAGCGGAAGTGTCTATGTCGTTGATTCCAATTTAGGTAACACGGGTGCCATTTTCAGCAGCAGACTCAGCTATTCGAAAGGCGGATATGTCGTAAGAATGATTAAATGGATTTTGGGTGATGACGCGTTCTATGCTGCGCTCAAAGATTATCACTCAAGACCCAATCTCGCTTATAGCTACGCGCGCACGACAGATCTGAAAAATTCCCTGCAGGAATCCACGGGTAAAGATTTTACTGAATTTTTTAATGACTGGATTTACGGTCAGGGATACCCGAGTTACCAGATCAGATGGAACCAGACCTCGGATCAGGTTTTACGTTTCCGTGTGAGCCAGACACAGAGCCATTCTTCCGTTAGTTTCTTCGAGATGCCGCTGCCGATCAAGGTGAACGGTACAGGCGGACAGGTAGCCTACCTGGTTTTGGACCACACGATGAACAATCAGAATTTTGCCAGTCAGGTGAATTTCCCGGTATCTACTATTCAGTTCAACTATGAAAATCAGATTATTCACCGCAACTCATCGGTTACAAAAGATACATCCATACTTGCCGTGAATGACACTACTAATGATGCTGTAAAACTTTATCCGAACCCGGCGAAAAACTATATTTCAATATCAGGTCTTAAAAGTTCACAAGCCTATGAAATTTTTAGTGCAGACGGAAAACTGCTGAAATCCGGCACCTATCAACCAGGTGAAAATCTGGATGTGAGTTCTTTCACGAAAGGTTTGTACCTTCTCAAAATTGAAAGTCAGAACCTTAAGTTCATCAAACAATAAAGCACAGGAGCCTTCAGAAATGAAGGCTTTTTTCTTAATTTAGCATTTCTAAACATTCACTTTATGATTTCCCAAAAATTTATCGATAACCTAAGTGACGAGCTCACCAACATAAAAAATGACGGTCTTTACAAAACCGAACGCATTATTTCTTCTCAGCAATCCGCGGTGATCACTGCAAATGGAAAACAGTTGCTGAATTTTTGCGCAAATAATTATCTCGGACTCTCCAATCATCCTGAGGTAATGCAGGCCTCAAAAGATATGGTGGACAGCCATGGCTATGGAATGTCATCCGTTCGGTTTATCTGCGGAACGCAGGATATTCATAAAGAACTGGAAGCGAAGATTTCTCGGTTTCTTGGTATGGAAGATACCATTCTGTACGCGGCGTGTTTCGATGCTAATGGTGGCGTTTTCGAACCGCTTTTTTCAGATCAGGACGCCATTATTTCGGATGAACTGAATCACGCATCTATCATTGATGGTGTACGTCTCTGCAAAGCGGCGCGCTACCGTTACAAAAACAATGATATGCAGGATCTCGAGAATCAGCTGAAAGCAGCTGCGGCGAAAGACCACCGTTTCAGAATCATTGTGACCGACGGTGTATTTTCAATGGACGGAATTGTGGCAGACCTCCAAGGTCTGTGCGATCTTGCTGAAAAGTATGACTGTCTGGTAATGGTTGATGATTCCCACGCTACCGGATTCATCGGGAAGACCGGCCGTGGCACACACGAGGCCAACGATGTGATGGGCAGGGTAGATATTATTACCTCTACTTTGGGTAAAGCACTCGGTGGCGCGCTCGGTGGTTTCACTTCCGGAAAGAAGGAAATTATCGATATGCTGAGACAGCGCTCCCGGCCGTATCTTTTTTCAAATTCATTGGCGCCGGGAATCGTAGGTGCGGCGATGAAAGTCTTGGATATGATTTCGGATGACCATTCGCTGCGCGACCGTGTCATGGAAAATGCAGAATATTTCAGAACGGAAATGAAAGCTAAAGGTTTTGATGTTCCCGATGGCGATGCGGCAATAGTTCCTGTGATGCTTTACGACGCGCCTTTAGCCCAAAAAATGGCAGAAAAGCTTATGGACGAAGGAATTTACGTCATTGGTTTCTTTTATCCTGTAGTTCCGAAAGGCAAAGCGCGGATCCGTGTTCAGCTTTCGGCGGCCCATACTCGTGAGCATCTCGATACTGCGATCAAAGCTTTTGAAAAAGTGGGGCGCGATTTGGGAGTAATTAATTAAAAAAATAATCCATCAAATTTTACAAATCGGGCTTCGGCCCGTTTTTTATTAATGATATTTTAAATAATTGCACATACATGTTCTCAAAAACCGAAGCACAACAGCTTAAAAAAGAATTCTGGACTGTCTTTGGCAAAAGTTTTCCGCGAAAATGGATACTTTATGATACCAAAATAAAAGACTTTTCTTTTAAATTCCATGCAGATCACAAAAAGGCAGAAGTGTCTCTGGACATTGAAATGAAAGATGAGCTTTTCCGTGAAGCGTATTTTGATAAAATTTGGTCGCTCGAAACTATGCTCATGGAAGAAATCGGTGATTTCAACAAGGATGCTTCCTACACATTAGGCAACGGTAAAACCATCGCGCGGATTTGGGTGTCCAAAGAAAATGTTTCAATCTACAACAAAGAAACCTGGCGGGATATTTTCGAGTTTTTTGTGACGAAAATGGAAGGATTTGAACGCTTCTTCTTTGATTATGAAGATTTCATTAAAGATATTTAGCCAAAAAAATCTAGGAAAACCGTTTCCGGCGAAGCCAAATTAGAATTGCTGCAATCGCCGCTGTGACAAATAACGGTAATAGTAGGTTGATCCATTGCCAATCTGTCCGTTCTTCATCAATGCGCTGTCTGTCGAGCAGGCGGGCTTCGATGTTTCGGTTACGAAGTTCCATCAGGTTTGCATCATCCAGCAGAAAATCGAGTGAATTGCGCAGAAATTGGGCGTTTCCATAGGTCTGTTTCGTAAGCAAATCCTCACCTAACGGCAATGCATTGCCTTTGAAAACCTGGTTTCGGCCCACGTCACCATCTGCAATGACAATCATCCGGTTCTCACCACTTTCACTGCGAAAACCTGGGTAGGATCCGCGTTCGCTGCGCGTTTTATAGGCGGACGTAAATTTGCCTTCAAGAGAAACCGCAAAAATCCTCGGCGGCGAAGGCCTGTCGAATTCACTTAACGAATCCGCTTTCACGATTTCGCTCAGTGCGACATAATTCGGGACTTGTTTCGTGTTCGTCCGCGCACTCGATTCAAAAAGTACTCTGGTGCGCAAATTAGGCCTGCCCAAAGTATCGATTGAGGTAGGAAATTCAAATTTTACCGGATTGATGTTTTTCGTGATAGGATTTTGGCTTTCCGCAATGCCCAATGGAAAATAAGGCCATAAAAAACTGCTGAACTGTGGATTTCCGGCGATTTCCCCGGAAACGATTCTGATAAGGGCAGACTTTTGCATATCTTTTACCAAACCTGAATTGATGCGGATTCCATAACTGAAGAACAGATCCGTAAGATTAATCTCCATCGGATACGCCATTATTTTCTTCGACTGGAACAAAGTATCCATCTCCGCATTCACCGCGTCGATCATCCACAGCGTTTTCCCGCCATTCATGATGTATTGGTCTAAAATTATTTTTTCGTTTTCAGTAAACGGTTTACGCGGTTTCGCGATCACCAGCGCATCCATTTGTTTCAAACGCGACACGTCAGCCATCGATAGTTCTGTCTGATTTTGCGGTATCACAGGACCGGCATTGTAATTTTCGAGCGCCATTTCCATAAAACCCTGAAACTGCTCGGGACCCAGCTCATCCTGATTGATGAGGATTCCGATGTTTTTTTTGCGCTCTTCACTTATGCTTTTAATGTTCGAGACCAAGTTATATTCCAGATTTTCTATGGAGCGGGTGAGCTGTTCATTGGCGTCGATTCCGCTCTGTGTAATTACCAGCGGAATGGAGGTGCCGTAAGAATTATATTTAATGGCGGCATACGGAAACATCACGATTTCGGAAATCCGCCCATCCTTCATGTCGGGTAGAATGGAGGGCTGCATTCCCATTGCGGCCAGCGTGTCGCGTGACATCTTTGTTTTGATGGGATCGATGAATTTATAATCGATTTTAGGATTGATTTTACGGAATTCCTGCAGCATGAATTCGGTTTCATTTCTGAGCTGGCGAAAACTCGCCGGAAAATCACCTTCCAAATAAACTTCCACCTTTAACGGCTTCTGTACTGATTTTAAAACCTTCAGAGTAGATTCTGAAAGCGTGTAGCGTTTTTCCTGTGTAAGATCAAACCGGTATGAGAATACGCCAAAGGTTCCGAGTAAAAGAAAGCCGGCTAGCGCAATGTATATGAGGTTTTTTTTATTCATTTTTAAAAATAAATGCCAATGCTACTTTTTCTTTTCAACAAATATCTTCGCTAAAAACAGACAGATTACGATCACCAACAGAAAGTAGAATACATCTTTGGTGTCGATCAGGCCGCGGGTAAAAGCCAAAAAATGCTGATAGAAGCCGAGTGAAGAAAGTACGTAATCGGCGCCGCCGAGCAGTTTGTAACTTGCAAGTTGTTCGATGCCGAAATACATAAAAAAAGATAAAAACACACCGAGCAGATACGCCATGACCTGATTTTGTGCTAATGCAGATGCCACAATTCCCACAGCCGAAAATGCCGCGGCGAGAATGCAGAGACCGAAATAACTTCCGGCTGTAGCGCCAAGATCAAGATTTCCAGCCGGCACGCCTAGCGCCCAGACTGTATAGAGGTAGATCAGCGATGGCAAAAGGCAAAAGAATGCCACGAGCCACACCGCCAGAAATTTACCCAAAACAATATCTGAAATCTTCAGCGGTTGCGAGAACAGCCAGAAAAGTGTTCCGTTTTGCTGTTCCTCCGCGAGTGTCTTCATCGAAAGTGTCGGTACAATAAACATCAGCAGCCAGGGCACCAGTACGAAATAGCTTTGCATGCTGGCGCTGCCAATTTCGAAAATATTGAAATCATTTTCAAAGAAAAACAGAAATAAACCACTGATAATGCTGAATGCGCAGATCACCAGCCAGGCGGGCCAGCTTCCGAAATAGCTCCAAAGTTCTTTTTTGAAAATTGCAATCATCTTGTTTTGAATTAACGCTGAATGTTAGCGATGAGTTTTAGTTTTATTCCTGTTTACCATCTTTACAGTACCCATGATCAGCACAACGAGAAGGACAAATCCCGCGATCAGTTGCCACCAGTAGGCCAAAACTGCACCTTTAAGTATCACGGTGAAAACGACAAGAAACAGAATGAAAGTCGCGATCTCGTTTGCCTGACGCAACTTTAGATTTTTTGTTTCCAGGGTTTTGCCGGCAAGAGATTTAAGATGAAGCACATTTCTCCAGCACCAGTAGTGGTAGATGGCGAGGCCAAGCAGAAATGTCAGTTTTAAATGAAACCAAGGTGTTTTCATCAGGCCAAAATTTAAAAATATCAAGGTAAGTCCGCTCAGCAGCATAATGACGCCAGCGGGTACGGTAATGATATTCCAAAGACGACGGGCCATAAAAACATATTGCTCGCGCAGAATACTTTGTTTTGGCTCGGCAAATTCGTCAGTGTCTTTATAGTACACAAAAATGCGTACGAGGTAAAAAATTCCGGCAAAATAACTGACCATGAAAACAATGTGAACTGCCTTCAATATTACATAAAGCATCTGACAATTTTATGCGCAAATATAGTGGATTTTGTATGGATTCGCCACGCTTCATTTTTTTTGTTAAAATTGCGTTTTTCGATGCGTATTTAAATATTATTTAGTTTTTTTGCAGATAATAATCCATTTAACAATACTTATGAAAAGAATTCTCCAAGTGTGCTTCACTTTTGCACTTTTCGCGTTCGGCTTTTCGCAGGAGCTGAGACCTGTGGCCGAAAAAGTGCAGCGCGCGCACAGCGCAAACAAAATATTTGCGAAATACAGTTTGTTTACCGAAGAAACTTCGGTACAACTGCGCAATAAATATCAGGCAGCTGCAGAAGGCGTGTCTGTAATGAAACTGAATACTGCGGAAATTGCACGTATAAATACTGAGAGACCGGAAGCGCTGGAAATGGTTTTCCCATTTGAAGGTAAATACATTACCGTTGAACTGGTGAAAAACAATTTCCTTACCGATGACTTCAAACTTAGTACCGATAAAGGCCGTACAAATTATTCTCCGGGTGCCTACTACCACGGAATTGTGAAAGGAGACAATGAATCGCTTGTAGCTATCAGTTTCTTTAATGATGATGTAGTTGGTGTAACTTCTATCAAAAATATCGGTAACATCGTAATTGGTAAAACTAAAGATTCGGACTATTTTGTTTCATACAACGATGCCAATCTTAAGCAGGCCAATCCTTTTAGCTGTGCGGCAGATGAGCTTATCGAAAACCAGAAAATGGCAATGCCGTCTTTTGACCCGAAAACGATGACTGCAAAAAAAACCGACAACTGCGTACGGATCTATTATGAAGCCGGTTTCGGACCTTATACACAGAACGGTTCCAACGTGCAGACGACTACCAACTGGGTAACCTCAATGCACAATAACATTTCCACACTTTATGCTAATGACGGAATCACGGTTGCTTTAAGTGAAGTAATGGTTTGGACTACGACAGATCCGTATTCAGGTACGCCTTCAGCTATTCTGAATCAGTTCCGTAATACCAGAACTTCTTTTAACGGCGATATTGCACAGTTGCTCAGAAATCCGGCTACTACAAGTATCGCTTGGGTAAACGCACTTTGCAGCACGTATAAATATTCGTATTCAGGTGTGAATTTTTCATACCAAAATGTTCCTACCTATTCCTGGAATATTGAAGCCATGACACACGAGATCGGTCACAACCTCGGTTCGCCTCACACACACGCGTGTGCATGGAACGGTAATAACACGGCAATTGACGGTTGCGGTCCGGCATCCGGAAATGATGAAGGTTGCAATGCGCCATTACCTACAAACGGTGGAACCATCATGAGTTATTGCCATCTTGTAGGCTCAGTGGGAATCAATTTCGCGCTTGGTTTTGGTCCTCAGCCTGGAGCATTGATCAGAAATACGGTTAATTCAAAAGGTTGTCTGGGTACTAACTGTGTTACTTCATGTGCCCTTACAGTGACAGGACTTAACATTACCAGCGTTACTGCTACTTCAGCTAGCGCCACGATCTTAGATGCTACCGGAACAAGCTGGAAATACAGACTGGCAAAGATGGACGGAACTGTGGTGACTTCAGGTACTACAACGAATAAAGTACTGAATTTCACAAATCTAGAACAGGGGATTTATTACACGATTGCCGTAGGAACCGATTGTTCAGGCCCGCAGGCATTTGCTTACGAGCAGCTTCTGCTTACCGATGCTGACTGGTGTGCCGGCGTACCGTTCACAGATCCGGGTGGTCCTGACGCAAATTATGGTGACAGCCAGATAATCATTAAAACATTCTATCCTTCAACCAGCTGTGCACCGAATGCTAAACTTAAATTAGTCTTTACTGAGTTTGCTACGGAACAGGGCTTTGATTTTATGAATGTTTATGATGGACCAACTACCGGTTCACCAAGATTTGCAGGTGGAACGCAGCTGAGTGGATCAACAATTCCGGGACCGTTCACTTCGACGCATTCTACCGGAGCTATTACTGTAAGATTTATTTCAGATCCGGGCGCAACAGATACAGGATGGATTGCGCATTTCGAAAGCTCTGTTCTGGGTGTAAATGATGCTGCACTGTCCAGTGATGTCAATATTTCACATACTGCAACATCCGGTGTTTTCGCTATAACATCTAAAAATAAAGTTCTTTCTTACTCAGTTTTCGATGCTTCGGGCAAAATGGTCTCAAAAGCAGCCAAGCTGGATGCCACTGTAGAAAAACTTGATCTGTCGGCCTATCCGCGCGGAACATATGTAGTGAGCGTGACTACTTCTAAGGAAACTGTCACCAAAAAAGTGATTAGATAATTTAATAATTGATAACGAAATTAGCCGGTTCTGAAAAGAGCCGGCTAATTTTTTTTAAAAGTTTAGAGCGGAAGAATAGTTTCAGCTATGAAAATTCAATGTAAATCCGTTCGCCGACATGCAGTCCGAAAAGTGTCTTTGCGCCGTTTTGGCTGTTGCCTTTGTAAATGGTAAGTTCAAGCAGGCCTGCGTCATTGAAAATTGCAGCAGATTTGCCGTGATATTCATGTTCGAGCGACCAGTCAGCAACAAATTCGGTGTACTGATTATAAATTCTGGTCAGTGCAAGATTTCTGAATTTTAAAAGGAAATCATTATAACCTACACTCCATTTTTCAAAAAAGCGCCGGTTAATATTTGAGACTACATTTCCGAAATTATCGATGTAAATAATTTCGCCGATGATCATTTTCTCTTTTTCATTGAAAACGGCACGCGGCAGCGAAAGTTGTTTCGGCGTACTATATTTTCGGCCAATCACTTCGGGCAAACCGCCATTCTGAAGATGTACAGCAGCAGGCGCAAAAATATCTGTGCATGTAAACGAAACGGCATCATCAAAACGGTTGTTAAAAGTAAGTTCGTATACGGCTTCCGGTTTCAGATCATGAAATATGAGACTCATAACCCCATTGTCTGCCGCAATGAAGAAATGTCCGTCAGCTTCGTAAACTAATGATTTGCGCGCTTTCGTAAAAAAACTGTCAACCGCGATGATATGCACAGTGCCTTTCGGATAGTGTGAATACGCATTGCGGACGATATACGCAGTCTGCAGGAGGTTATAGGCCTGAATTTCATGCGTGATATCTACGATCACTGCTTTTTCGTTCAGACTCAATATTTTACCTTTCACAGCAGGAACTCTGTGATCAACCAATCCGTAATCTGATGTGAATGTGATGACCGCCATTATTAGAAAAAATAAAGAACGGCAAATTTAAATTAAAAAAATATTTTGATACGTATTCATCAACGCAAAAGCGTGTATTTAAAATAAAATCTATAATTTTAAACAAATTAAATATTACAAACTACAACTGAATGTTTGAACTCAATTACGAAATTACCGGCACTGACGCCAAAACATTTTACGGCGTCAATAACCAATATTTTAATCTGATAAAATCCACATTTCCAACTCTTAAAATTACCGGGCGCGACCATTTTATCTTCGCGCAGGGCAATACCGAAACGCTCGATCTGCTGCGAAATAAACTGGATGACATCATTGGTTTTATCTCGAGAAACAACAGCATCACGCTGAAGGATGTAGAAAATATTCTCAGCATCAAAAATGAAAGTGAGAAGCAGATCGTTTTTGATCAGGATATCATCGTAAAAGGTGTGAGTGGGAAAGTGATAAAAGCAAAGACCACCAATCTGAAAATTCTCGTGAAAGAATCCGAGAAAAAAGACATGGTTTTCGCGATTGGGCCTGCCGGTACGGGTAAAACCTATACCAGCGTCGCGTTAGCGGTACGTGCGCTTCGTGATAAAGAGGTGAAGCGCATCATACTCACCAGACCTGCAGTAGAGGCTGGTGAAAGTCTCGGTTTTTTGCCGGGCGACCTTAAAGAGAAACTTGATCCGTATCTGCAGCCGCTCTACGACGCACTTCGCGACATGATACCGCATGAAAAACTCGAAGGTTATATCGAGAAAAAAGTGATTGAAGTGGCGCCGCTTGCCTTTATGCGCGGGCGCACGCTGGATGAAGCTTTCGTGATTCTGGATGAGGCACAAAACACAACCCATGCACAGATGAAGATGTTTCTCACCAGAATGGGTATGAATGCCAAATTCATCATCACAGGCGACCCCAGCCAGGTCGATCTACCGCTGCGTCAGAAATCCGGACTTAAAGAGGCCATGCGGATTTTGAAAAATGTGAAAGAGATTGGTTTTGTGCATCTCACAGAGGAAGATGTGGTGCGGCATCCGGTGGTTAGGAAAATCATCAATGCGTATGGCAAGGAAGAGCAGCGTCAGCGGGAAGAGTGATTTTTATTAAAATTTGCACGCAAAAATTTGTTAACATAAGTTAAAACGCTTACTTTCGCGCCAAAATTTTATAAAAACTATGAAAAAATTACTTTTTGCTGTTGCATTCGTTGCAAGTGGCTTGGCTAGCGCGCAATCATTTGGTTTAACTGGTGGTCTAGCAGTTTTTAATGCAAAAGCTGAAGCTCCCGGATATTCTGAGAGTGACTCACAGACTGGTGGTTATGTTGGCTTTTTTGGAGAGTTCAACGTTGATGGTAGCTTAAATATAGCACCGGGAATTAATTATCTTTTTGCTGAAGATACCAACGCTTTGCAAATTCCTGTAATGCTGAAGTATTATGTTGATCCAAAATTTAACTTGGCTTTCGGTCCTCAGTTAATGTTTGATCTTGCTGAAGTTCCTGCCGGGATGGACCAGTACTACAACAGGTTTAATTTTGGTCTTGCGCTTGGAGCGGGATACAACTTTACTCAAGCTTTTGGCGTGGAGGCTAGATACGGATTTCAGCTAAATGATCATATCAAAGGAGCTGCTAAAGATGCCGGTGCTTCTGCAAAAATCAACACACTGAATGTTGGTCTTAACTACAAATTCAAATAGTAGTAAAGTTCATATCTAAAATAAACCCGAATCATCTGATCCGGGTTTTATTTTTATATGAATTTCTGCAATTTACCTTCCGAACAGGTTTCCGCCCATTCCCGGAATCTTGGGCATCCCTTTGCTCATCATTTCCATCATCTGCTTGCCTTGTGGTCCCTGCATCATTTTCATCATTTTGCCCATCTGCTCAAATTGTTTCATCAAAGCATTTACATCCTCAATTTTTCTACCCGCACCTCTGGCGATACGGTTTTTGCGCTGCGTGTTGATGATTGAAGGGCGTCTTCTTTCTTCCGGCGTCATAGAGTGGATGATGGCTTCTATATGTTTAAAGGCGTCATCCTGAATATCAACATCCTTAATGGCTTTGCCAACTCCCGGAATCATTCCCATCAGGTCCTTCATGTTCCCCATTTTCTTGATCTGGTTGATCTGCTTAAGGAAATCATCAAAACCAAATTCGTTTTTGGCAATTTTTTTATGAAGTTTCTTGGCTTCTTCCTCATCGAACTGTTCCTGTGCTCTCTCTACAAGGGAAACCACGTCACCCATCCCTAGGATTCTGTCGGCCATTCTTTCCGGATAGAAAACGTCGAGCGCTTCCATTTTTTCACCGGTAGAAATGAATTTGATAGGCTTTTCAACAACCGAACGGATTGTTAATGCTGCACCACCACGCGTATCACCGTCCAGTTTCGTAAGTACAACACCGTCGAAATTCAGGGCTTCGTTAAACGCTTTCGCCGTATTCACCGCGTCCTGTCCTGTCATGGAATCTACTACAAACAGGGTTTCCTGCGGTTTGATGAAATAATGAACCGATTTGATCTCATTCATCATCTGCTCATCAACTGCCAAACGGCCAGCCGTATCCACGATCACCACATCATGATTGTTTTCTTTCGCAAATTTTACCGCATTTTCAGCAATAGACGAAGGATTTAAGGCACCTTCTTCGGTGTAAACGGGAATTCCGGTTTGTGTTCCTAATATCTTAAGCTGCTCGATCGCGGCCGGACGGTAAACGTCACACGCCACCAAAAGCGGTTTTTTGTTCCTTTTTTGCTTTAAATAATTCGCCAGTTTTCCCGAGAACGTGGTTTTACCCGAACCCTGAAGTCCTGCGATTAATATTACAGAAGGTTTACCGGAAAGATTGATGCCTTCACTCGTGCTTCCCATCAGCTCTACAAGCTCATCGTGCACGATCTTGGTCATCAGCTGTCCCGGTGTAAGGCTGGTGAGAACATTTTGGCCTAAAGCTTTGTCCTGAACACGCTTTGTGAGGTCTTTCGCCACCTTGTAGTTTACGTCGGCATCTACCAGTGCGCGTCGGATTTCTTTTACGGTTTCAGCCACATTGATCT
>JAEZYN010000134.1 GCA_023419095.1 Bacteroidota bacterium
GCTGGTTTTTCGGCTGATATAAAAAATCACCAATACGAAATCGTGACAAACGACTTAGAAAAATTGCTTGGTCGCAAACCAACCAACTTGAAGGACAGTTTAAAAGAATTTTACAAACTCTAAAAAATTTGTCTCTAAACTTTTCTTAAAACACATATAATAGAAATGAGCAGAATGTAAAAACGGAAGAAAATAGTGAATACACAAAAGCACAAAATTATGCTCAATATCAAATTTCTGAAGGTTTAATTGAAATTGAACCCGCAGTTAATAGAAAAGGAAAACAAGTTTTTTTTAAATGGAAAAGTTGCTCCTGACGGACAATATAACTTGGGATTTTAGGATAGTGTAACTGTGAAAAATGGTGTTGTAGTATAAATAAACGTCGCACAATATTGGTAGCTGTTGCGCAACCTCAAATTTCCTAAACAGCGACTTCTATTTAGCAGACCTTTTTGTAGAGGACAAAAACACCAATGATATTAGCGACGATTTTACTATTAAAGATAATTTATTTGTAATCTATCAACATCAGGGTCAAAAGTAGTTTCGCAATGGGAATTGCTTTGGGATCAGTTCACTCGCTTTTCGTTTGAAACTTTGAGTAGGATTAGAAGTGAGGTTTAAATTATAATTAATGATATCAGAAATAAAATTCAGAAAGGCGACGCAGGACGACGCCGATAAAATCTGGGAAATTCTCCAACAGGCCATCGAAAGACGCAGGCTGGACAACTCCCAACAGTGGCAAAACGGATATCCAAATCCGGAAACCGTAAATTCAGATATTGAAAGGCAAATCGGCTATGTTCTTGTGGAAAATGATAATGTTGTCGCCTACAGTGCCGTGATTTTGAACGATGAACCGGCTTATGAAAATATTGAAGGAAAATGGCTTTCGCACGGCGATTTCAATGTGGTACACCGTGTAGCAGTCTCTGATGAAGTTGCCGGAAAAGGGTACGCCACGGAGATATTCCGAAGAATTGAAGACCTCTCTCGCCAAAACGGAATTTTCAGCGTGAAAGTGGACACGAATTTTGATAACGCAGCCATGCTTCACATACTCAAAAAACTAGGCTATATTTATTGCGGCGAGGTTTACCTGGCAGGTGGTGAAAGAAAAGCTTTCGAGAAACTTCTTTAAATATAAAATCTAAAAACTAAATGCTTGAGAATCTCACATTTTACCTGATCCTGGTGATCATCAGCGTTTTGCTGGTGATGCTTGCCAAAAAAATAAAAGTTGCATATCCGGTTTTGCTGGTCCTGGCTGGTCTGGGCATCAGTTTTATTCCCGGCACGCCTATAATTCATATAGAACCTCAACTGATATTTTTTATTTTCCTGCCGCCACTTTTGTATGAAGCTGCCTGGGCGGCTTCGTGGAAAGAATTGTGGCGCTGGCGCAGGATTGTGGTCAGTTTTGCTTTCGTGGTGGTGTTTATTACCTCTTTGGTTGTAGCTTTTGCGGCCAATTATTTTATCCCTGGATTTTCGCTGGCGCTGGGTTTTCTTCTGGGAGGAATAGTTTCGCCGCCGGATGCCGTAAGTGCTGGAGCGATTTTGAAATTTGTAAAAATTCCGAAACGGTATTCGTCGATTCTTGAAGGTGAAAGTTTGCTGAACGATGCTTCATCATTGATTATTTTCCGCTTTGCAATGATTGCCGTTGCGACAGGACAATTCATCTGGCAGGAAGCTGCCCTTAGTTTCCTGTGGATGTGTATCGGTGGTGCTGGAATCGGAATCCTTTTAGGAATTTTCTTTATGAAGATGCACCGCTTGTTACCAACTGACGCCAATATCGATATCGTCCTCACACTCGTGACGCCGTTCCTCATGTACCTTGTGGCGGAAGAGCTTCACGCTTCCGGTGTTCTGGCTGTAGTTTGTGGTGGTTTATTGCTTTCCAACAGAAGTCATTCGTTTCTGGCTACTTCATCGCGTTTAGGGACGCTAAATGTCTGGAGCAGTTTGGTTTTTTTGCTGAATGGTATCGTTTTTATTATGATTGGGCTCGACCTTCCCCAGATTGTTTCAGGGCTTGAAACAGACTTGTCCACAGCATTCGGTTATGGCGTTTTGATTACCGTTATTCTGATTATAACAAGAATCGTTGCGGCTTATGGCGCCGTATTCATTACGTTGATTATGCGTAATTTCATCACAGTTGCCGACCCACAAAATCCAGGCTGGAAAGCACCAGCTTTAATCGGTTGGACGGGAATGCGCGGCGTGGTTTCACTGGCTGCTGCACTTTCAATTCCGCTGACTTTGCAGGATGAAACGCCCTTTCCCCACAGGAACTTGATTTTATTTATCACTTTCGTGGTCATTCTGCTCACTTTGGTGGTTCAGGGTTTGACGCTGCCTTTTCTCATCAAAAAATTCAAAATTCAGGATCCTGATTTTACCCGCTCTGAAAAGGAAATCGATTATGAAATCCGGAACGAACTTGCAAGAGTAGGAGTGAAGAGGATCCGGGATACCCATTTCGAACAACTTGAAAAATTCCCGGCGTTACAGGATAAGTTGCAAAACTGGGAAAACCGTGTGAACAGTTCGGAAGTTATTCTGAATTTTCCGGAATACCGTGAAATTTACCTGGATATCATAAACCAGCAGCGCGAGTGGCTGATCTCCAAAAACCGTGAGGAGCTTCTGCTGGATGAAGAAATTGTACGTAAACATTTAAAATTGCTCGATTTACAGGAGGAAAAACTGGGAATGTATTAAATTTTAAAGCGATGCACTTTTGTTGACGTGGATTGCTATTGTTATGTGCTAAGCTTTGACGCTTGCGGAAGGTTAGCAGGAACTGTAAGATGGTATGCTTTACAAATTGGCCCTTCTACTTTTGGTATATTCGATACGTTCGGAACTACAAATAAATGGAGCCAGGCATTTCCCCCGGCTCCATTTTTTTATATCATTTTGTGATAGGTTGAACCATTGAGATGTATATAGGATTGATCTTATTTGTTCAAAGAAAATTTCAATTTAGCACAAAAAAAAGAGACTGAAAACAGTCTCTTTTGTATTCTTAATTATTAGAGTTTTTTAAGTTCTTCTAAAACTGCTTCGCCAACTGTATGAGCAGATTGAGGATTTTGTCCTGTTACCACTCTTTCGTCTACGGTAACGTGAGTTTGCCATAAACCAGATTTTTCAAACTTGGCTCCACGTTCTATTAATTTAGATTCTAATCTAAATGGAACC